>NZ_JBHJSJ010000039.1:0-84472 GCF_042268845.1 Kitasatospora sp. NPDC056273
TCACCCGCGGGCCCCCCCCCGCGCCCCGCCCCCCCCGGCCCCCCCCCCCCCGCGGGCCCAAATCAAAAACCTGCCCCCCGGGGCGGGTTCCCGGCGGGGCCGGGGCCCCCCCCCGGGGGCCCCGCAGCCCTGGTCTGAGCCGGTCAGGCCTTCGGGACGCGCACGATCAGCGCGTCGCCCTGGCCGCCGCCACCGCACAGCGCGGCCGCGCCCACCCCGCCGCCGCGGCGCTGCAGCTCCAGCGCCAGGGTCAGCACCACGCGGGCGCCGGACATCCCGATCGGGTGGCCGAGCGCGATGGCGCCGCCGTTGACGTTGACGATGTCGGAGGTGACGCCCAGATCCTTCATCGACTGGTGGGCGACGGCCGCGAAGGCCTCGTTGATCTCGATCAGGTCGAGGTCGGCGACCTCCAGGCCCTCCTTGGCCAGCGCGTGCCTGATCGCGTTGGACGGCTGCGACTGGAGCGAGTTGTCCGGGCCGGCCACGTTGCCGTGCGCGCCGATCTCGGCGATCCAGGTCAGGCCCAGCTCCTCGGCCTTGGCCTTGCTCATCACGACCACGGCGGCGGCGCCGTCGGAGATCTGCGAGGAGGTGCCGGCGGTGATCGTGCCGTCCTTGGTGAAGGCCGGGCGCAGCTTGGCCAGGCCCTCGACGGTGGTGTCCGCGCGGATGCCCTCGTCCTGGCTGAACAGCACCGGCTCGCCCTTGCGCTGCGGGATGGCCACCGGGACGATCTCGGCGTCGAAGACCCCGTCGGCCTGCGCCTTGGCGGCCCGCTGGTGGGAGGCGGCGGCGATCTCGTCCTGCGCCTCGCGCGGGATGCCCAGGCGGGTGTTGTGCTTCTCGGTGGACTCGCCCATCGGGATGTTCTCGTAGGCGTCGGTGAGGCCGTCGTGGGCCATCGCGTCGAGCATCGCGATCGCGCCGTACTTGAAGCCCTCGCGGGACTTCGGCAGCAGGTGCGGGGCGTTGGTCATCGACTCCTGGCCGCCGGCCACCACGATGTCGAACTCGCCGGCCCGGATCAGCTGGTCGGCGAGCGCGATGGCGTCGAGGCCGGAGAGGCAGACCTTGTTGACGGTCAGCGCCGGGACGTTCATCGGGATGCCGGCCTTGACGGCGGCCTGGCGGGCCGGGATCTGGCCGGCGCCGGCCTGGAGCACCTGGCCCATGATCACGTACTGGACCTGCTCGCCGGTGATCCCGGCCCGCTCCAGGGCCGCCTTGATCGCGACGGCGCCGAGGTCGGCGCCGGAGAAGCCCTTGAGAGAACCCAGCAGGCGACCCATCGGGGTCCGCGCACCGGCAACGATCACAGAGGTGGTGTTGGTCATGGGACGGGCCCCTTCGCACGTCGTGGCCAGGTGAGGATGCGCTCAATGTACTGACCCGTTACCCGCCCGTCACCGGAGCGACGGTGTGATCGAGCGCACTGGCACCATCCAGTCAACACCGTGCCGACCCGCTCCGGGTGAACCGCCCGCGGGCCGTCCGCCGGGCGGCCCGCCGTGTGAGCAGGCTCGCACGCCCGGCACTGGCGCCCGTCGCGGGCCATGCGCTGCACTGGGTGCACCTTTAGCCCCACCACCTTCTCCCCACCTCCCGGAGGCCGTCGTGCTGACCCGCATCGACCACATCGGCATCGCCTGCCGAGACCTCGACAAGACGGTCGAGTTCTACCGCGCCACCTACGGTTTTGAGGTCTTCCACTCCGAGGTCAACGAGGAGCAGGGCGTCCGCGAGGCCATGCTCCGGATCAACGGCACCGACGACGGCGGCGCCTCGTACCTCCAGCTGCTGGAGCCCACCCGGCCCGACTCCACCGTGGCCAAGTGGCTGGAGAAGAACGGCGAGGGCGTGCACCACATCGCCTTCGGCACCGCCGACGTGGACGGCGACTCCGAGGCCATCCGGGACAAGGGCGTCCGGGTCCTCTACGACCAGCCGCGGATCGGCTCGATGGGTTCGCGGATCACCTTCCTGCACCCCAAGGACTGCGGCGGCGTGCTGACCGAGCTGGTCACCTCCGCGCAGCAGGGCCACGACGGGCACTGACCCCCTCCCGGCCCGCCCCCGGGCGCGCGGCGTCCCGGGGGCAGCCGACGGTCCGTCGGTCATGACCCGTCAGTAACCTGGCGGGAAGAGCCGGAAAACACCCCTGCGGCCATTCCCCCGCAGTGCGCTCCCACTACAATGCCCAGGTGCGCGAAGGCTCCGGGGGACGGAGGCGACGGGCACGGCCGAAGACAGGCCTGTCCGCCCTCCGGCGGTCGGCCCGTCGCAAGGGGAGTCCATTACGCGGGCACGGCTGAACAGTCGCAAGACGGATCTGTCACCATTCTCCACAAGGCAAGAGTTCGCCCAGGAGTCCACTCGGACGGGGGAACGCGGCACCCCCGCGCTCCCGCGCCCCGGATTCCGACGACCGCGGCGGGCGGCCCCGGCATGGCGGGGGACCGTCCACCGGCTGCGGATGCAAGGACCAGTCGGACCGGCGCCCGGGATACCGGAGCCCGGAACCGGCCGGGTCGAGGACGCGACCAGGAGATGGATGGGACCGCGGAGTGCGGGGCAACGACCGCTACGAGGCTGACGATCACCTCTCCCAGTTCGAGGCCGAGATGGGTCGGACTCGGAAGGAGCGCGACAAGGCAGTCGAGCATGCCGAAGACCTCGCCTACCAGGTGGAGGTCCTGCGGGCGAAACTGCACGAGTCCCGCCGGATGCTGGCCCAGCCGCGCGCCTTCGACGCCGTCTCCGGCCAGGCCGAGCAGATGCTCCGCACCGCCGAGATGCAGGCCCAGCAGCTGCGCGCCGACGCCGAGCGCCAGCTGCGCGACTCCCAGGCCGCCACCCAGCGGATCATGGCCGAGGCCGCCGAGCGCACCGCCCGGCTGGAGGCCGACCTCGCCGCCCGCCGCCGCCAGCTGGAGGACGAGCTCGCCGAGCTGCGCCGCTCCGCCGAGCAGCACGTCAACGGCTGGGCCGAGCAGACCCGGGCCGGCTCCGAGCAGGAGGCCCAGCGGCTGCTCCAGGACGCCCGCGCCGAGGCCGAGCGGATGGTCGCCGCCGCCCGTGCGGAGGCCGTCGCCCTCTCCGACCACGCCCGCGCCCAGACCGCCGCCGACGTGGACGCCGCCCGCGGCGAGGCCCAGGCCGCCGCCGAGGCCGCCCTGCAGCGGGCCCAGAACGACGCCGAGCGCCTGCTGCGCGCCGCCTCCGAGCAGGCCCAGCAGGCCGGCGCCCAGGCCGCCGCCGACGTGGACGCCGCCCGCGGCGAGGCCCAGCAGCAGCTGGCCGCCGCGCACGCCGCCGCCGAGGGCCAGCTGGTCGCCGCCCAGGCCGAGATCGGCCGGCTCAAGGCTCAGGCCGCCAACGAGCAGGCCCGGGCCGAGCAGCAGCTCGCCGCCGCCAAGGCCGAGATAGAGCGGCTGCGCGCCGAGGCGATCGCCGAGGCGGAGCGCACCCGCCGCGAGGCCTCCGAACTGCGCGCCCAGGCCGAGCAGGCCGCCGAGCAGCTCCAGGCCGACGCCGAGGCCGCCGCCGAGCGCCGGGTCGCCGACGGCGAGGCCGCCAACGAACAGCGCTCGCAGACCGCCCGGGCCGAGGTGGCCCGGATGGTCGCCCAGGCCACCAAGGAGGCCTCGGCGATCCGGGCCGAGGCCGAGAGCGTCCGCACCGAGGCCGCCACCAAGCAGGCCGAGGCCGACGCCGCCCGGGCCGCCGCCGCCGAGGAGAGCGAGCGGCTGCGGGCCACCGCCGAGTCGGTGGCCTCCGAACTGAAGGCCGAGGCCGAGGCGGCGATCGCCGAACTCCGCGCCCTGGCCGAGCGGGACGTCGCCGAGCTGCGCGCGCACGCCGAGGCCGACGCCCAGCGACTGCGCGGCGAGGCCGAGGAGGCGGGCCGGGCGGCCGGCGCCAAGGACGCCACCGTCCACCTCGCCAAGGCCGCCAAGACCGCCGAGGAGGTCCTCGGCCGGGCCGACCAGGACGCCGAGACCGTGCGCGGCGAGGCCGCCGCCGAGGCCGAGCGGATCCGCGCCGAGGCCGCCGCCGAGGCGCAGCGCCTGCGCGAGCAGGCCCAGGCCGCCGTCGAGCAGGCCCAGAACGCCGCCCTGGACGACGCCGCCGCGATCCGCGAGCGGATCGAGCAGATGCAGGACGAGGCGGCCCGGCTGCGGGCCGAGGCCGAGGAGCTGCGCGCCCAGGCCGCCGCCGAGGCCGACCGGGTGCGCGGCGAGGCCCGCCGCCAGGCCGTGGTCCAGATCGAGGAGTCGGCGAAGAACGCCGAGGAGCTGCTCACCAAGGCCAAGGCCGACGCGGACGAGCTGCGCGCGGGTGCCGCCGGGGAGATCGAGCGGCTGCGCGAGCAGGCCCAGGAGCAGGCCGCCGAGACCCAGGGCCGGGCCGAGCAGACCCTGACCCGGGCCCGGGCCGAGGCCGGGAAGATCACCGAGGCCGCCGAGCAGCAGGGCCAGGACGCGCTCGCCGCCGCCAAGGCCGCGGCCGCCGAGAACCGGTCCGCCGCCGAGCGCGAGACCGCCGAACTCCGGCGCGACGCAACCGAGTTCGACCAGCGGGTGCGTGCCGAGGCGACCGCCGCGGCGGAGACCCTGACCACCGAGGCACAGGCCGAGGCGAAGGCCGTCCGGGACGCCGCGGTGGCCGACGCCGAGCGGGTGCGCACCGAGGCCGACACCGAGGCCGCCCGGGCCCGGGCCGAGGCCGAGGCGGCCGCGAACGCGCTGCGCGAGGAGAGCCGGCGCGAACGCGAGGAGGCCGCCGACGGCCTGCGGCGCGAGCGCGAGGAGACCTCCGAGCACCTGGACGCGGCCGAGGCCGCCCGTGAGCAGGCCGAACAGGCCGCCGCGGAGACCAGGGCCGAGGCCGAACAGGCCGCCGGAGAGCTGCGGGCACTCGCCCAGCGCGAGACCAGCCAGCAGCGCGAGGCCGCCGAGGCCTACGCCGACCGGGTCCGCACCGAGGCCGAACAGCACGCCGGCGACCTCACCGAACGCACCGCGGCGGAGACGACCGAGGTCCGCGAGACCGCCGACCAGTACAGCGCCGAGGTCCGCGAAGCCGCCGAGAAGCACAGCGTCGAGGTCCGCGAAGCCGCCGACGCCTACGCCGACGAGCAGCGCACCGCGGCCGACACGTACGTCACCGAGCAGCACACCGCCGCCGACACATACGCCACGGAGCAGCACACCGCGGCCGACGCCTACGCCGCGGAGACCAGGGCTGAGGCCGAACAGGCCGCCGGGGAGCTGCGGGCCCTGGCCCAGCAGGAGACCACCCAGCAGCGCGAGGCCGCCGAGGCCCACGCCGACCGGGTCCGCACCGAGGCCGAACAGCACGCCACCGACCTCACCAAGCGCACCGCGGCGGAGACCGCCGAGGTCCGCGAGGCGGCCGACCGGTACGGCGCCGAGGTCCGCGAGACCGCCGACCGGTACGGCGTCGAGGTCCGCGAAGCCGCCGAGAAGCACAGCGTCGAGGTCCGCGAGGCCGCCGACACGTACGCCACCGAGCAGCAGACCGCCGCCGACGCCTACGCCACCGAGGTCCACGAGCAGGCCGACGCGTATGCCGCCGAGGTCCGCGAGCAGGCCGACGCCCACACCGCCGAGCAGCGCGCCGCCGCCGACGAGGTGCTGGAGCGCGCCGAGGCCACCGCCGAGCAGCGCCGCGCCGAGGCCGCCAAGGACGCCAAGGCCACCCGCGAGAAGGCCGCCGCCGAACTGGCCCTGGCCAACGAGCAGGCCTCGACCGTCCGGGCCGAGGCCGGCCGCGAGCTGTCCGAGGCCCGCGCCACCGCCGACGGCATCCGCGCCGAGGCCGGCGCCGAGCTGGAGCAGGCCAGGGCCGACCGCGCCGAGCTGATCGCCGCCGCCAAGGCCGAGGGCGCCGAGCTGGTGGCCGCCGCCGAGGACGAGGCCGCCGAGGTCCGCCAGTCGGTGGCCGGTATGCACGAGGCCGCCGCCGAGCAGATCGCCGCGCTCAGGGCCGCCGCCGAGCAGGAGGTCACCGAACTCCGCGAGGCCGCCGAGCAGGACGCCACCGAGCTGCGCACCCTCGCCGAGTACGAGACCACCGAGCAGCGGGAGCTGGCCGAGCGGGAGAGCACCGAGCAGCGCGAGTCCGCCGACGCGTACGCCGCCGAGCTGCGCGGCCTGGTCGAGCGGGAGAGCGCCGAGCAGCGCGAGCTCGTCGACCGCGAGACCGCCGACCTGCGGGCCCGCACCGAGGCCGAGACCACCGCCCTGCGCGAGCAGACCGAGCTGGAGCTGGCCGCCGAGCGGGAGGCCGTCGAGGACGAGCTCGGCCGGCAGCGTGCCGAGGCCCGGGCCTACGACGGGCAGCTGCGCGCGGAGGCCGAGGCCGAGCTGCGGGCCGCCCAGGAGGCCGCCGAGCAGCTGCGCGCCGACGCGGAGGCGCAGGCCGCCCGTACGGTGGCCGAGGCCGAGGCCCAGGGCGCCCGGAGCATCGCCGACGCCGAGGAGCTGTCCGCGGCCCTGCGCGCCGAGGCCGACGAGTACGCCCTCGCCACCCGCACCCTGGCCGACGACTACGACTCCGCCACCCACTCCCGCGCCGACGCCTACGACGCGGAGACCCGGGAGGCCGCCGAGCAGTTCGACAAGGCCACCCGCGAGCACGCCAAGTCCGTCCTGGAGAAGGCCTTCGCGGACGCCGAGGCGCTCGGCGAGGACGCCCAGACCACCGCGCTGGCGACCACCGCCGCCGCCGAGGAGCAGGCGGACGCCATGGTCGCGGCCGCCCGCAAGGAGGCCGACCGGCTGGTCGCCGCCGGCGAGGCGGCCGGTCAGGCCGAGGTCGAGAAGGGCCGCTCCGACGCGGACACCCTGCTCGCCGAGGCCCGCCGGGACGCGACCGCGATCCGCGAGCGCGCCGAGGAGCTGCGCGAGCGCACCGACGCCGAGGTCGAGGCCCTGCACGAGCGCGCCCGCAAGGAGAACGCGGCGGCCATGAAGTCGGCCGGCGAGCGGGTGGACGCGCTGGTGACGGCCGCCCAGGAGCAGCTGACCGAGGCCGAGGAGCAGGCGGTGGCCACCGTCGCCGAGGCCGAGGACCGCGCGGCGGCCCTGGTCGCGGCGGCCGAGGACCGCGCGGCCGAGCTGACCTCGGAGGCCTCCGCGGAGGCCAGCAAGGTCCGGCTGTCCGCCGTCCGCAAGGCCGAGGGCCTGCTCAAGGAGGCGGAGACCAAGCTCGCCAACTCCACCGACCGCGCCGAGGCGCTCATCGGGAAGGCCGAGGCCAAGCTCCGGTCGTCCGAGGCGGAGGCCGAGGAGCGGCTGGACCGGGCCTCCACCGAGGCGGAGAAGCGGCTGCGGGACGCCGACGAGTCCGCGGACGAGCAGGTCGAGCTGGCGAAGGCGGAGGCCGAGCGGCTGCTCGCCGAGGCGAAGGCCGAGGCGAAGCGGGTCACCGACGAGGGCCGGCGCGAGCTGGACGAACTGGTGCGCCGCCGCAAGGACATCAACACCGAGATCTCCAGGGTCCAGGACGTGCTGTCCGCCCTGGAGGCGTTCGAGGCGCCGTCACCGGTCGCCCAGGCCAACGGGGGAAGCAGCACCAAGAAGGACGGGGGCGCCAAGGCCGGTGCCGGAGTTGGCTCCCCCCGGTCGGGTGGCAATCGCTCCAAGAGCTCACCACCCGATTGAGCGGACATTGGCGGTCATTGTCCGTGAGAGAACGGCATAACGCCGTCGACACTCCGGTACCGTGTCAGGATTCCCTCAACCACCTCAGCGGTTTGACGACAGGAAGCCCAGAACCCCATGAGCGACAGTCACTCCCCTCACGGCTTCGACCTGGTGCGCCGTGGGTACGAGCGCGCCCAGGTCGACGAGCGGATCACCAAGCTGGTGGCCGACCGTGACAGTGCCCTGACCCGGATCAGCGCGCTGGAGAAGCGCATCGAGGAGCTTCACCTCGAGACCCAGTCCGCCCAGGCGGCGGTCACCGAGGCGGAGCCCTCCTACGCCGGTCTCGGCGCCCGGGTCGAGAAGATCCTGCGACTCGCCGAGGAGGAGGCCAAGGACCTGCGCGACGAGGCGCACCGCGCCGCCGAGCAGCACCGCGAGCTCGCCGAGGCCGCCGCCCAGCAGGTCCGCACCGAGGCCGAGAACTACGCCAAGGACCGCAAGGCCAAGGCGGAGGACGAGGGGCTGCGGATCGTCGACAAGTCCAAGAGCGACGCCGCCCAGCTGCGCGCCGAGGCCAACAAGGACGCCCAGAACAAGCGCGAGGAGGCGGACGCCCTCTTCGAGGACACCCGCACCAAGGCCGCCCAGGCCGCGCTGGAGTTCGAGACCAACCTGGCCAAGCGCCGCGAGCAGTCCGAGCGCGACCTGGCCGCCCGTCAGGCCAAGGCCGAGAAGCGCCTGGCCGAGATCGAGCACCGGGCCGAGCAGCTGCGCCTGGAGGCCGAGAAGCTGCGCACCGACGCCGAGCGCCGCGCCCGCCAGACCGTCGAGACGGCCCAGCGCCAGTCCGAGGACATCGTGGCCGACGCCAACGCCAAGGCCGACCGCATCCGCAGCGAATCCGAGCGCGAGCTGGCGGCGCTCACCAACCGCCGCGACAGCATCAACGCCCAGCTGACCAACGTCCGCGAGATGCTGGCGACGCTGACCGGCGCGGCCGTGGCCGCCGCCTCGCTGCCGACCGACGACACCCTGGGCGTGCCCGCCCAGCAGTCGCGCTGACGCACACCGGCCGAGCCGCACCGCAGGCCCTCACCCGCCCGGGTGAGGGCCTGTCGGCTTGTCGCGCCGTCATCGCCTCGGGCGCGGCTTGACGAAGGGTCCCTAGCGGGGGTAGGCGCCGTCCGGCCGCTGGTACCCGCTGCTGAGCTGGTTGCCCTCGTCGTCCGAGACGGTGCCGAACCAGGAGGTGCACCAGACCGACACCGAGTCCGGCCAGTACTGCACCTCGAAGGGGTGCCCGGGCCCGTAGTCGCCGTACGAGGTGACGATGAAGGTCTCCCCCGGGCGCATCCAGTAGTCCTCGCCGAGCGGTTCCAGGGTCAGCTCGACCAGCCCCTCGCCCCGGTTGGTCACCGGCATCCGGCCGCTCACCTCCAGCGCCGAGAAGTCCCAGGCCGCCGCGTCCTGACTCTCCTGGCTCATCCGGCGGCCACCCGGGCGAGCAGGGCGCGCACGACGGCGTCGAAGGCCTCCGGCGCCTCCAGGGCGCTCAGGTGGCCCACCCGGGGCAGGACGGTCAGCTCGGCGTCCGGCCGGGCCCGCAGCATCGCCTCGGCCTCCTCCGGCGCCACCAGGGCGTCCTCGGCGCCCGCCACGACCGCGACCGGCACCGGCAGGCCGGCCAGCACGTCCAGGGAGTCCGGGCGGGCCGCCATGGCCCGCTGGGCCCAGGCGACGGAGGCCGGCGACGCGGCGGCGACCATCGCCTCCACCCGCTCCACCAGGTGCTGCGAGTCCGGCCCGAGCTGCCCGGCCGCGACCCGCTCGTCCAGCAGCAGCCGCACGCTGTCCCGCGCGGTGACGGCGGCGGCCATCCGCTCCCGGTTGGCCCGGACCGCTTCGGTGTCGGCGGTGGCCCGGGTGTTGGCGAGCAGCAGGCCGGCCAGCCGGTCGGGGTGGCGGCGGGCCAGGGCCAGCGCCGCGTAGCCGCCCATGGAGAGCCCGGCGACCACCGCGCGTTCGATTCCGGCGGCGTCCAGCAGCAGCGCGAGGTCGTCCGCGACCAGGTCCAGCGAGGGCTCGTCGTCGCCCAGCCCGGTGCCGCCGAACCCCCGCTGGTCGGGGGCGAGCACCCGCGCTTCGTCCCCGGTCAGGCCGGGCAGCGCGTCCAGCTGGGACGACCACATCGAGGCGTTCAGAGGAAAGGCGTGCAGCAGCAGGAGTGGTGTTCCGGTACCGCTCTCGCGGACCGACACTGCGGAGGGGAGCTGGGTCATGCCACCAACCTATTCCGGCACGCCCGGCGGGCCCACTCAGCGGGCCGCGATACCCCCTTTGTCCTAGCCTGGCAAAGACCTGAGGGAGCGCGAATGATCGAGTTGCACGACCTGACAAAACGTTACGGCAAGACCCTCGCGGTGGACCGCCTCAGCTTCCAGGTCCCCCAGGGCGTGGTGACCGGCTTCCTCGGCCCCAACGGCGCCGGCAAGTCCACCACCATGCGCATGATCCTCGACCTCGACCGCCCGACCTCCGGCCGGGTCACCATCGACGGCAAGCGCTACGGCCAGCTCAGCGAGCCGCTCAAGTACATCGGCGCGCTGCTGGAGGCCAAGGCCGTCCACCCCGGCCGCACCGCCCGCGACCACCTGCTCTGGCTCGCCCAGAGCAACCGCATCCCCGAGCGCCGGGTGGACGAGGTGCTCGCCCTGGTCGGCCTCACCCCGGTGGCCCGCAAGCGGGCCCGCGGCTTCTCGCTCGGCATGGGCCAGCGCCTGGGCATCGCCTCCGCACTGCTCGGCGACCCGGAGATCGTCATGTTCGACGAGCCGGTCAACGGCCTGGACCCGGAGGGCATCCTCTGGATCCGCAACCTGATGAAGCGCCTCGCCGGCGAGGGCCGGACGGTCTTCGTCTCCTCCCACCTGATGAGCGAGATGGCCGTCACCGCCGACCACCTGGTGGTCATCGGCCGGGGCCGGCTGCTCGCCGACCTGCCGATGCCGGAGTTCATCCGGCGCAACTCCCGCTCCGCCGTACGGCTGCGCGGCCCCGAGCCCGAGCGGCTGCTCGACGTGCTGGCCCGGGCCGGCCTGCGGCACGAACCCGGCCCGGACGGCTCCTACGAGGTGGTCGACGGGGACATCGCCCGGCTCGGCGAGCTGTTCGCCGGCCAGGGCGTGGTGCTGCACGAGCTCAGCCCGCAGCAGGCCTCGCTGGAGGAGGCCTTCATGCAGATGACGGCCGACTCGGTGGAGTACCACGCGGGCGACGGACCGGGCCTGGACGCGGCCGGCGCGCCCACCGAGTGGGGCGCCGGCTGGAAGGCGGACGGCGCCCCGCAGAACACCACGGCACGGCAGGAGGAGAACTGAGATGGCGTCCTTCCCGGCGGTCCTGCGCTCCGAGTGGACGAAGATCCGCAGCGTCCGCTCGACGGTCTGGACGCTCGCGCTGACCTTCGTCGTCACGGTCGGCATCGGCGCGCTGCTGTCCCTGCTCACCAACAACAACTTCACCGAGTTCCGCCGCGGCGACCAGTCCCCGTTCGACGCCACCGGGACGTCCTTCTCCGGCATCATGCTCGGCGAGCTGGCGATCATCGTCTTCGGGGTGCTGGCGATCGGCAACGAGTACAGCAGCGGCATGGTCCGGGTCACCCTGGCCGCCGTCCCGCAGCGCGGCACCCTGCTCACCGGCAAGGCCGTGGTGCTCGGCGCGCTGGCCCTGGCGGTCTCGCTGGTGACGGCCTTCGCCACCTTCTTCGCCGGCCAGGCGCTGCTCGGCGCGCACTCCACCACGATCGGCGAACCGAACGTGCTGCGGGCGGTGTTCGGGGCGGCGCTGTACCTGACGCTGCTCTGCCTGTTCTCGGCGGGCGTCACCACGATGCTGCACAACCAGACGCTCGCGCTCGGCGTGCTGGTGCCGTTCTTCTTCCTGCTCTCGCCGATCCTCTCGGCGGTGCCGAAGGTCAAGACCCTGGCCCACTACTTCCCCGACTACGCGGGCTCCCGGATGCTGCTGGTCTACGAGCAGCACGGCCAGCCGTACGGGCCGTGGACCGGCTTCCTGATCTGCCTCGCCTGGACGGCGGCCGCGCTGGTCGGCGGCGCGCTGGTGCTCAAGAACCGCGACGCGTAGCCGTCCCGGCGGCCCGGCCGTCAGTACCGCGGAGCGCCGCGGCCCCGCAGCAGGTTGGAGGCCCGGCGCTCCCGCGCTCCCCAGCAGGCGCGGTGCCAGTGCCGCCGGTCGTCCACGCCCGCGCCGTGCATCGGCCAGGCCACCACGTGGCCCGTCCCCGGCGGGATCTCCTGGTCGCAGCCCGGGCAGCGGTAGAACCGTCCGGCCGTCCCGGCGACCGTCTGGACCACCCAGTCGTCGCCCTGGTAGCTCTCGGTGCGGCGCAGCGAACCGCCGAGCGGGGCGGCCGGTTCTGCGCTCTCGTGGGGGGCGGCGCTCTTGATCCGGTTGCGGCGCGGCGACACGGCGGACTCCCTCTCCTGCTGGCCTCTGGGTCGTTCCAGCCTACGGCCGCCCGGGGCCCCGTACGGCCACTACCACGGCTCCGTCCGGCACTTCGGCGTTTTTGCCGAGATCCACCCGATCATCGGGGAAATTCGGGGTTCGGCGTGCCATTGGCACATGACATCCGATACCCACAGGGGGAGAAGGCGGGGCCCGCAGACCCTGCGCGCACCCGAGGAGGCCCCACGATGAGCAAGACCAGCGCCCGAGCCGAGAGCGGCCGGCCCGTCGGGGTCCGGTCGCCCGCCCCCGGCCCGACGCTGACCTCCGTCCCCCCGGTGACGGCCGTCGCGGGCGAGCCGCTGCCGGCCACCCAGTGGGCCGGCGCGCTGCCGCCGGCCACCGGTCCGGTGCGGGTCGGCCTGTTCCTGCTGTCCGCGCAGTTCCCCGGGCAGAGCCACGGCGAGGCGCTGGAGCGCACCGTCCACTCCGCCGTCGAGGCCGAACGCGCGGGCCTGGACAGCGTCTGGCTGGCCGAGCACCACTTCGTGCCGTACGGGGTGTGCCCGGACGCCGCCACGCTGGCCGGGCTGCTGCTCGGCCGCACCCGCCGGATCGGCGTCGGCACGGCGGTCAGCGTGCTCTCCACCCGCCACCCGGTGGGGCTCGGCGAGCAGGCCGCGCTGCTGCACCTCACCTCCGGCGGACGGTTCACGCTCGGGGTGGGCCGCGGCGGCCCGTGGATCGACCTGGACGTGTTCGGCGGCGGCGTGGACGCCTTCGAGAACGGCTTCCCGGAGCGGCTGGACCTGCTGCTGCGCTGGCTGCGCGGCTCCCGGGTGGGCGCGGACGGCCCGCAGTTCGCCTTCCCCGAGGTCGCGGTGGTGCCGCGGGCCACCGAGCCGGTGCGGCGGCCCGGCCTGAGCAGCTGGCTCGGCCTGGGCCAGCGGTCCGGCCCGGTGCGCTTCCCGCGCCAGCGCCGGGACGACGGGGGCCTCGGCGAGGAGCTCACCGCCTCCGGGCGGCCGGTGTCAGGCCCGCCCGTGGTGGTCGCCTGCACCTCGCCGGGCGGGGTGCGGATGGCCGCCGAGCGCGGCCTGCCGATGCTGCTCGGCATGCACTCCGGGGACGACGACAAGCTGCGGATGCTGGAGCTGTACCGGTCCGCCTGGCTGGCCGCCGGGCGGTCCGAGGAGCAGCTGCGCCGGATCGGTCGCCGGCACGTCGCGGCCGGGGTGGCCCAGGTCGACGACCGCGCCGCGGCGGCCCGGTCCACACTGCTGAACGCGATGCCCGGCTGGTTCGAGTACGGGCTCGGCGCCCACCGCACCGTGGACGGCCGCGAGCGCAGGATGCGCGACCCGCGCCAGTACACCGAGCTGCTCTGCGACCTGCACGCGGTGGGCACCCCGCGGCAGTGCGCCGACCGGCTGCTGGCCACCGCCGAACGCACCGGCATCCGGCGCTTCGCCCTGCTCGCCGAGGGCAGCGGCGACGAGGAGACGACCCTGCACAACATCGCCCGGCTCGGCTCCGAGGTGCTGCCGCAACTGGGCTGAGCCCCGTACGGGTCACGGGCCCGGGCCGCCGCCCCTCCCCCCGCACCGGGGAACGGGGCGGCCGGCGCCGCGGCACCGCGGGAAGGCGATCAGCAGTCCCGCAGCTCCTCGGACTGGTTGAGCAGCTGCTCCCGGACCGAGGTGAAGCGGTCGTACCGCGCCGCGTTGGCCTCCGACGGCAGGAACACCGCGACCCGGTGACAGTTCTGGAACGCCAGCCGGACCCCGAAGTGGCGCTGCAGGGCGCCCCGGATGGCGTCGCTGGCGAGGGCGCGCAGCAGCTGGCCACGGGCCTGCTCGCTGGGCGGTGGCACCTGGTTGTCGGCGAAGTCGGTGCCGTCGACCTTCGCCTGGGCGACCAGCGAGCTGATCAGGTCCCAGGCGTACGGCAGCGAGACGCGGACGCAGTCGACGAATTCCCGCTCGTCGACCTCGCCCCGCTCGGCCTTCTCCAGCAGGGCCGGTGAGACGTCGAGCGACATGGATTCTCCTCTCGCGGTCCACCCGCGCGGCGCCCGGGTGGTCGTGCGTAGGTCAAGCTCACAGTGAGGGTGGTGGTTTCGCATGGGGCGTCCGGAACACCGAGGGACAGGGGTTTCCGGCGCCTTCGCGACGGCGGCGGCGCCACGGGACGTGACGTCCCGGACACCGAACGCGCTCACAACAGCGTGGCAGTCAACGGAGCGGCGGGCCCGTCATTCCTGTGGATTGCTTCGGAAACACAGTGCGGTGCACCAGATTGGCCGGATCCCGTCGGATCGTTCATCTGAAGTCTCCATCCCCGTTGACAGCGATCCCGCGAGCGTGTCGTCACACACCGTAGCGACCCGAGGGTGGGGGCGCCAGGCCTCGACGGGCGGTAGCCGGACCGCAGGACCTCAATGTTGGCCGGGTTCGCGCTTTCTTCACCCAGCCGTCGCGGAATCGCATCAACTGGCCCCGGTGGGCTAGCGTGGTCGACCGTGCGTCTCGTAATTGCCCGCTGCTCAGTCGACTATGCCGGTCGGCTCTCCGCCCATCTGCCCTCCGCCACCAGGCTGATCCTGGTCAAGGCCGACGGCAGCGTCAGCATCCACGCCGACGACCGCGCCTACAAGCCGCTCAACTGGATGTCCCCGCCGTGCGTCCTCAAGGAGGCCGACGGGGTCTGGACGGTGGAGAACAAGGCCGGCGAGAAGCTCATCATCACGCTGGAGGAGGTGCTGCACGACTCGTCCCACGAGCTCGGGGTCGACCCGGGCCTGATCAAGGACGGCGTGGAGGCACACCTCCAGGAGCTGCTCGCGGACCGGATGGAGGTGCTCGGTGCCGGCTGGTCGCTGATCCGCCGCGAGTACCCCACGGCGATCGGCCCGGTCGACATCCTCTGCCGCGACGCCGACGGCTCCACGGTGGCCGTCGAGATCAAGCGCCGCGGCGAGATCGACGGTGTCGAACAGCTCACCCGCTACCTCGAACTCCTCAACCGGGACCCGCTGCTGGCCCCGGTCAAGGGCGTCTTCGCCGCGCAGGAGATCAAGCCGCAGGCCCGCGTGCTGGCCACCGACCGCGGCATCGGCTGCGTGGTGCTGGACTACGACGAGCTGCGCGGCATCGACGACGACAAGCTCAAGCTGTTCTGACCGCTCACGGCGTCGTCGCGCTCGCCGTCCCGCTCGGGGTCGTCGGCGCCCCGGACGTGGGCGGCGGCGAGCTCGCGGTGGACGCCGGGGCCGACGCGCTGTGGCTCGCCGTCGGCGGCTGCGAGGGCTGCCCCGTCTGCTGGGGCGGCGGCGACTGACCCGGCGGCTGGACCGGCGGCTGCGACTGGCCCGGTGCGGGCGGCTGCGACTGCTGCGGGGCCTGCGACTCGCCCGCCCCCGGCGAGGAGCTCGGCCGCCTGGTCGGCGAGGCGCTCGACGCGTGCGAGGCACTGCCGCTCGTGGACGGCTGCGGGCCGCTCCCCTGCCCCGCCGGGCTGCCCGGCCCGGCACCGGCCGTCCCCGCCCCGGTGCTGCCGGAGGGCTGCGGGAACGGCGCCTCCTGGGTGTCGCCGCCGCCGTCCATCCGGCCGCTGTACGGGTCCTTCCCCTTGACCTCGTCCGGCCCGCTGAAGCTCATCGCCACCGCCGTGCCGAGCACCCCCAGGGTCAGCACCGCTGTGGAGACCACGGCCGCCCGCCGCCGCCGGCTGGACTTCAGGCGGGCCGGCACCCGGGCCGCGATCTTGCGGATCACCGGGGCCCGGCCGGGCCCCGCCACGGCGGGCGCGGCGGCCGGCAGCTGCCGGCCCTCGGCGCGCAGCAGGTCGAGCATCCGGCCGACGGCGGCCACCCCGCGCTGGTCGCCCGCGGCGGCCCGCAGGGTGAGCGCGGTCTCCAGTTCGGCGATGGCCCGAGAGGGCTGCTGGAGGCAGATCGCGTGCACGCCCGCCTCGTGGTGGAACCAGGCCTGGTCGACCGCCGAACCGGTCTGGCGGGCCGCCTCCAGGCCGAGCTGGAGCACCCGCTCCCAGGCGCCCCAGCGCAGCGACAGCGCCAGCGCGGGCGCCGCCGCACGGGCGAGCCGGACCACCGCGTCGTGCCGCCCGGCGGTGCGGTCGGCGAGCAGCACCCCGATCATCACCTCGGCCTCGGCGGCGATCTGCTCCAGCGTCACCGAGCTGTGCCCGACCCACCAGGCGAAGTGCTGGGCGGCGCCGTCGACGCAGCCGCGGGCCGGCCAGTGCGGGGCGAGCAGGTCCTGCGCGCCGGCGGTCAGCCGGTGGTGCCCGCCGATGGACACCGCCAGTCCAGCGTCGGCGAGTTCGGCGAGCGCGGCCTCGCCCTGCCCGACGTCGATCAGCGCCGGCAGGTGCGGCGCGGTGGGGCACTCGCCGCCGAGCGCGACGGCGAGCCGCAGCACGGCCTGCGCGGGCTCGCTCAGCCCCTCGGCGAGCCGCACCGCGGGCGAGGCGGTCTCCGCCACCGAGGGCAGCGGGACGGTGCGGCGCAGCGCGTCCTCCCGGATCGCCGGGTCCGGGTCGTGGACGGGCCCCTCGACGGCCCCGAAGACGTCCATCCGGTCGTCCTCGGCGGCGACCAGCGCGTCCACCGCGACGTCCCGCTGGCGCAGCAGGGCGGCGGCCTGGACGAAGCGCAGCGGCAGGCCCTCGGACTCGAACCAGAGGTCCACCGCCCAGGCCTTCTCGTCGACGTCCAGCGGCCGCCCGGCCAGCCGGGCGGTGAGGGCGAGGCAGGCGGAGCGGGAGAGCCCGGCCACCAGGTGGTCCTGGAGCCGGGAGCCGGCCGGCAGCGGCGGGCCGTCCGGGGCGGCGGAGATGAGGAAGGCGCAGCCGGGGGCGGCGGCGAGCAGCTGCTCCAGCTCGGCGCCCGCGGGTTCGGCGGAGTCGATCACCACGATCGCGCCGACCTCGGCGAGGTGGGCGGCCAGCTGCCCGGGGTCGGGGCGGTAGCCGGGGGCGTGGTGGGTGGCCGCGAAGAGGTCCTGGAGCAGGTCGGGAAGGGTCCGGCGGTGGCCGCAGAGCTGCACCACTCCACCGGGGGCGAGGTCGGCGGCGGCCTCGGCGACGGCCGACAGCAGCGCGCTGCGGCCCGAGCCGGCCTGGCCGACCAGGCGTATCGAGCGGCCCTCGGAGAGCAGGCCGAGCAGTTCGACGACGTCGACCTCGCGGTCCAGCATCGGCAGGTCGGCGGGCCCGGCGCCGAGCGCGAGCGGACCGACCGCGCGGCCGACGCCGCCGACCGGACCGCGGGCGGGCTCGCTGCGTCCGGTCCGGCGCGGACGCGGACGCCACTCCTCGGGACAGGTCCTGGCCTCGGAGCCGTCCGGTGCACCGACGCCCACCAGCAGGCCGCCGGAGACCAGTTCACCGCCACGGGTGCGGACGGCCTCCTGCCGGAACTCACCGGATGGCTGTGACACGTTCTGCTCCGCATCGTGCTCGGCCGTCGGCGCCCCGCGCCGCCCGGCTGACGTCCCGCTCGCGGCCGCGGCCGGGCTGGAGGCAGCCCCGGCGGCCGTCTTCTGACGGGCAGACTCTTGCACATCCGGCCCCGACCGTGCAGAGCGGTCCGTGGCCGACGGCCGGTCGGCGGCGCTGACCAGGGGCGTTGCGCGGGCGGGGTCGGACGTACGCGGGCGTGCGGTCCGGCGCGCGGAGCGACCGTCTTTAGAGCGCGACCCCGTGCGCCTCGGCGACGCCCGCGGCGCCGTCGACGGCCAGGATGCGGTGCAGCTTGGTGGCCACCAGCAGCCGCTGGAGCTGGGCCGGGACGGAGCGCAGCACCAGGCGGCGGCCGATCCGGCCGGCCCGCCGGTGGGTGCCCATGATCACGCCGAGCCCGGTGGCGTCCCAGAACTCCAGCCGGGCGAGGTCGAGCACGAGGTCGCCGAGGCCGCCGTCCACGGCCTGGTGCAACCGGACCCGCGCGTCGGCGGCGGTGCGCACGTCGAGGCGGCCTTCGATGGCCAGCGCCGTGTGGTCGCCGGTGATGCGCATGCTCTCCTCCTTCGCCTGGACGGCCTGGTGCGGGGCGGGTCCGCCCCGGCCGTGCCGGGTACGGGAGCGGGGGGTTCGTCCGGGCGGGCCGCAGCCCCTCACCCGGCCCCGGGCGGAATGCCGGGTTCCCTCATCTGACGGTGAACCGGCTCCGCAGGTTGCTGGTTCCGGCCAGATCTGAAGCAACTTCACCCGTCCGAGGGAATATACGCAGGTCGGCCCCACACCTACGCTCGATTACCGCCCAAATCACCCGTCTGCGGCACGCTGCGTGAGGAAACTCACCCGGCCCGGCGGAGCGGGCCGTACGATGCTCCGATCGCACGGCCCGCCGGTCGTTCAGCCCCGCAGGCTCACTTGCCCTCGTACGGGTAGAAGCCGCGGCCGCTCTTGCGTCCCAGGTCACCGGCGGTGACCATGCGGGCCATGATCTCCGGCGCGGCGAACTTCTCGTCCTGGGTCTCGTCGTAGATGTTGCGGGCGGCGTGCAGCAGGATGTCCACGCCGGTCAGGTCGGCGGTCTGGAGCGGGCCCATCGCGTGGCCGAAACCGAGCCGGCAGGCGGTGTCGATGTCCTCGGCGGTGGCCACGCCCGACTCGTACAGGCTGGCGGCCTCGACGACCAGCGCGGTGATCAGGCGGGTGGTCACGAAGCCGGCCACGTCGCGGTTGACCACCACGACCTCCTTGCCGACGCCCTCGGCGTAGGCGCGGGCGGTGGCCAGCGTCTCGTCGCTGGTCTTGTAGCCGCGGACCAGCTCGACCAGCTTCATCATCGGGACCGGCGAGAAGAAGTGGACGCCGACGACCGACTCCGGGCGCTCCGTGGCGGCGGCGATCCGGGTGATCGGGATGGCGGAGGTGTTGGAGGCCAGCACGGCGCCGTCCTTGGCGAGCTTGTCGAGCTCGCGGAAGACGCCCTCCTTGACCTCCAGCTTCTCGAACACGGCCTCGACCACGATGTCGGCCTCGGCGACGGCGCCCAGGTCGGTGGTGGTGGTGATCCGGCCCAGCGCGGCCTCGGCGTCCTCGGCGCTCAGCCTGCCCTTGGCGACGAACTTCCCGTACGAGGCGCGGATGCCCGCCAGGCCCCGCTGGAGCGCCTCCTCGGTGACGTCCCGCAGCACCACCGGGTGGCCGGCCTGCGCGGACACCTGAGCGATGCCGGCGCCCATCAGGCCGGCACCGATCACGGCGATCTGCTTGCTGGACGCATTGCTCATGGCTGGGTCTCCCGATGCCGTCGCCGCCCTGCGGGCGGGCCCTGAAGGCGGCTCAGGACAGGGGTCACCCGCCGTAGGAGCCGCATCGCTCTGGCCGGACTCTAATGCCCAAATCCCCCGTGCAATAGCAATCGGGAGTGTGATCTGCAACCGACCTGGTCGGTCGCCCAAGAAGGCGACCGGAGGGCGACAAGAGGGTGATCAGATGGTCAGCCCGAGGTCCTGGGCCAGGATCGCCGCCTGCACCCGGCTGCGCAGCCGCAGCTTCGCCAGGATGCGGCTGACGTGCGTCTTGGTGGTCGCCTCCGCCATCTCCAGCCGGGCCGCGATCTCCCCGTTGGACATCCCGGAGCCGATGCAGGCCAGCACCTCCCGCTCGCGGCCGGTCAGCGCCCCCACCGCCGCCCGGGCCTCCGGTCCGACCGCCCGCTCCGGGCGGGCGAAGGCCCCGATCAGACGCTTGGTCACCGAGGGCGCCAGCATGCCGTCCCCGCGCGCCACCGTGCGGATGCCCTCGACCAGGGTGTCCGCCTCCAGGTCCTTGAGCAGGAAGCCGGAGGCGCCGGCCCGCAGCGCGCCGTAGACGTACTCGTCCAGGTCGAAGGTGGTCAGCACGAGCACCTGCCCGGCCCCGGCGGCGACCACCTCGCGGGTCGCCGAGACGCCGTCCAGCCGGGGCATCTGCACGTCCATCAGCACCACGTCCGGCCGCAGCTCCAGCGCCAGCCGGACGGCCTCCTCGCCGTCGGCGGCCTGCCCGACCACCTCGAAGCCCGGCTCGGCGCGCAGGATCATCACCAGCGCCGCCCGCACCGCCGCCTGGTCCTCGGCCACCAGTACCCGGATCGTCATGCCCGCCCCTCGTTCCCCTGGGCGCGCGGCAGCACCGCGCGCACCCTCCAGTACCCGTCCCGCGGCCCGGCCTCGAAGCTGCCGCCGAGCAGCCCGGCCCGTTCCGCCATGCCCACCAGTCCCGCCCGGGCGCCGGGCAGCCCGCGGCCCGGCCCGCCCCGGTACGGGCTGTCGACGGCGATCCGCAGCTCCTCGGGCGCGAACTCCAGCCGCAGGCTCACCAGTCCGGGCCCGGCGTGCTTGAGCGCGTTGGTCAGCGACTCCTGGACGATCCGGTACGCGGCCAGCCCGACCGGCACCGGCAGGTCGCCGCGCTCGCCGGACTCGGACAGCTCGAAGTCCAGCCCGACGTCCTGGCCGGCCGCCCGGGCCTTGGCCAGCAGGGCGTCCACCGCGGCCAGGTCGGGCGCCGCGTAGGACTCGTCCACCTCTCCCCCGCCGCTGTCCCGGAGCAGCCCGATCATGCGTCGCATTTCGGCCAATCCCTGGACGCTGTTCTCCCGGATCACCGCCAGCACCTCCACCAGCGGATCGTCCTCGGGCAGGCTCCGGCGCCGGGCCACCGACTGGGCGCCGGTGGCGTGGATCGCGATCGCCGACAGGTGGTTGGCCACCACGTCGTGCAACTCCCGTGCCATCCGGGCCCGTTCGGCGCCGATCGCCTCGCGCCGGTCCATCTCCGAGAGCAGCGCGGTCTGTTCCGCCCGCAGCCGCTCGGTCTCCGCCTCCTCCCGGTGCTTGCGCACCACGTCCCCGGTCCACACCGGGGCCAGGAAGACCAGCGAACTGACCACCACCACCAGCAGCGCCCCGGACGTCCCGCCGTAGATCGCCGCGAGGGTGGAGAGCGCCAGCACGGTGGCCCCGCCGCTCAGGTGCAGCACCCGGGACATCCGCGGGGTCCCGTAGATCACCGCCGCGTACAGCAGGTCGGTGTACATGATCAGCGTCGCCAACAGGCTGCCGGCGAACAGGCTGCCCGCGAAGGCCAGCCCGCCCAGCGACACCGCGAGCACCGGCCTGGTCCGGCGCACCAGCTCCAGCCCCGCCAGCACCACCAGCGGCAGCACCACCGCCCACAGCGGCACCCGGTCGGCCCGGTCGTACACCTTGAAGACGATCAGCACCGAACCGCCGAGCAGCCCGCAGAGGGCGATCAGCTGGTCCTGCCGGCGCGGGGAGAGGGCGGGGAACGGGAGGGGCACGTTCCCATCTCACCACCCCCGGCGGCCGGCCCGGCTCCGGTCCACGGAGGAGCCCGCTACATCGAAAGGTGCAGGCCGCTACGGCACCGCGCGACGACGACAGCGGCACGCCCGCGCACCAGGCTGGAAGCACCGCCGAAACACCCGGGAGCAGAACGTGATCGTCACCCTCATCGTCGCGGCCGAGATCTCCTTCTGGATCCTGCTCGGCCTCGGCCTCGCCACCCGCTACCTGCTCCGGTGGCGCCGCACCAGCACCGCGCTGCTGGTCGGCCTGCCACTGGTCGACCTCACCCTCTACGCCCTCACCGTCCTCGACCTGCGCGGCGGCTCCACCGCGAGCTGGACGCACGCCCTGGCCGCGAGCTACGCGGGCTTCTCGATCGGCTACGGCCCCTCGCTGGTCCGCTGGGCCGACCGGCACTTCCTGCACCGCTTCGCCGGCGGCCCCAAGCCGCTGCCCTCGCCCAAGTACGGGCCCGAGCGGACCAGGTACGAGTGGCAGATCGCCGGCCGGACCGTCGTGTCCGCCGCCGTCACGCTGAGCCTGATCACCCTGCTCGTCCCGCTCTCCGCGGGCTCCGCCCACTTCGGCACCTTCCTCCAGTGGTACCTCAAGCTGGGCATCGCCGCCGTGGTCAACGTGATCGTGGCCGGCTGCTACTCGCTCTGGCCCAAGCAGCCGCCGGCCGGCGTGCTGGTCGAGGACGGCCGGGTGGTCACCGGGAAGACCCTCGCCGGGACCACCCCCGGCGGCACCCCCGCCGACCGGCCCTGAACCGTCGAGGGCCCGTCCCCGGACCCCCACGGGGGAGGAGTCCGGGGACGGGCCCTCGTCGCGTTCTAGCGGTTCTCGCCCGGGACCCAGAGCACGTCGCCGCGCTCCTTGTTGGCCACCCGGGCCAGGATGAACAGCAGGTCGGACAGCCGGTTGAGGTACTTCGCGGTCAGCGGGTTGACGCTGTCGCCGTGCTCCGCGATCGCCGACCAGGTGGAGCGCTCGGCCCGTCGGACCACCGTGCAGGCCAGGTGCAGGTGGGCCGCCCCGGCCGTGCCGCCGGGCAGGATGAAGCTGCGCAGCTTCTCCACCCGCGCCAGGTAGTCGTCGCAGTCCGCCTCCAGCCGGTCGATGTAGGACTGCAGCACCCGCAGCGGCGGGTACTTCGGGTCCTCCACCACCGGGGTGGACAGGTCGGCGCCGACGTCGAACAGGTCGTTCTGGACCCGGACGAGCACCGCCGTCATGTCCTCGGGCAGCTCCCCCACGGCGAGGGCCACCCCGATCGCCGCGTTCGCCTCGTTGGCGTCCGCGTACGCGATCAGTCTCGGATCGGTCTTGCTGGTCCGGCTCATGTCGCCGAGCGCGGTGGTGCCGTCATCGCCGGTACGGGTGTAGATGCGCGTCAGATTGACCATGCGGCCAGCGTAGCCGCCGGGTTAGGCGGCGTTAACCCCGCCTGGAGAGGCCGCTACGCGACATTCACCCTCTGCCCCGGCGGGGCCGCCTCCAGCCAGGCCAGGAAGCCGGTCAGCGCGTCCTCGCTCATCGCCAGTTCCAGCGGCGCGCCGTTGTGCAGGCAGCGCAGCACCACCGAGCCGGACAGCAGCGCCAGTTCCTCCTGGCCCTCCGGGTAGCGCCGGCCGAGCACCTCGATCTCCCGGCGCGGAAGCATCTTGCGCGGGCGCGGGGCGTACGAGAAGACCCGGAACCACTCGATCGAGTCACCGCTGTAGCGGCCGATACCAAAAACCCACCCCTTGCCGTCGGTCGGGGGGACCGGGGCTGAGGTGGGTTTCCCGTTCTCGTCGAGGTCGGGCTGCGTCGAGGCGTCGGCGGGCATTTTGAGCCGGTAACTGCAGTCGAAGGTGCCGCCGACCCGCTGGATCAGGCGGCGTCGGACGGCGAAGGCCATCAGCCCGATCACTCCCAGGGCCACGACCGCCGCACACACCACAAGCGCGAGGACCATGCTCACCTACCTCCTCGCTACCCGCGTTCCCCGTAACGGTCGTATCAAGCGACCGCGCTGACCTACCAACTACGACGACAGTCCCGGGGTCACGCTCGCGCGTCCCCGGGACCGTCGGTCGACCCCGCTAAACCGGGGTCCGGCGCACTCAGGCGTGGGCCTTGAGGCCGCGCGCCGCGAACAGACGGACCTCGGCGCGCCGCTCGGCGTGCTCGTCCAGGCCCGACTTGGCCTTCTCCAGTGCGCGCTCGGCACGCGCGACGTCGATCTCGTCCGCCAGCTCGGCGATCTCCGCGAGCAGAGACAGCTTGTTGTCGGCGAAGGAGATGAAGCCGCCGTGCACCGCGGCGATCACGGTGCCGCCGTCCACCGTGCGGATGGTGACGGGACCGGTCTCCAGCACGCTCAGCACCGGGGTGTGGCCCGGCATGATGCCGGTGTCACCGGAGGCCGTACGGGCGACGACGATGGTGGCCGCACCGGACCACACCTTGCGGTCGGCTGCGACCAGCTCGACGTGCAGCTCAGCCAACGTGGGCTCCTAGGCTCATGCAACGCCCGATTACTCGGGAGTTTCGGTAAGAATAACGGCCCCGCGCCTCCGGCATGAAACCGGCGGCACGGATTTGACCGGAATCACAGCCGATGCGACGCGAGGGGTGGGTCCCAGGGCTGGGGCCCACCCCTCACGGTCACGCTCAGCTGCTACCGGCCGCGATTACTTCTTCGCCAGCTCGGCGGCGTTCTTCTCGAGGTCCTCGATGCCACCGCACATGAAGAAGGCCTGCTCCGGGACGGAGTCGTACTTGCCGTCCGCGATCGCGTTGAAGGCCTCGATGGTCTCCGACAGCGGCACGGTCGAACCCTCGACACCGGTGAACTGCTTCGCCACGTAGGTGTTCTGCGAGAGGAAGCGCTCGATGCGACGGGCACGGTGCACCGTGATCTTGTCCTCTTCGGACAGCTCGTCGATACCGAGGATCGCGATGATGTCCTGGAGGTCCTTGTACTTCTGCAGGATCCCCTTGATACGGATGGCCGTGTCGTAGTGGGTCTGCGCGATGTACCGCGGGTCGAGGATGCGGGACGTGGAGTCCAGCGGGTCGACGGCCGGGTAGATGCCCTTCTCCGAGATCGGGCGCGACAGAACGGTCGTCGCGTCCAGGTGGGCGAAGGTGGTGGCCGGCGCCGGGTCGGTCAGGTCGTCCGCGGGGACGTAGATCGCCTGCATCGAGGTGATCGAGTGACCGCGGGTCGAGGTGATGCGCTCCTGGAGGAGGCCCATCTCGTCGGCCAGGTTCGGCTGGTAGCCCACCGCGGAGGGCATGCGGCCGAGCAGGGTCGACACCTCGGAACCGGCCTGGGTGAACCGGAAGATGTTGTCGATGAAGAGGAGCACGTCCTGCTTCTCGACGTCACGGAAGTACTCCGCCATGGTCAGCGCGGACAGCGCGACCCGCAGACGGGTGCCCGGCGGCTCGTCCATCTGGCCGAAGACCAGCGCGGTCTTGTCCAGAACGCCCGAGTCGACCATCTCGTCGATGAGGTCGTTGCCCTCACGGGTGCGCTCGCCGACACCGGCGAACACCGACACACCACCGAAGTTCTCGGCGACGCGGTAGATCATCTCCTGGATCAGAACGGTCTTGCCGACACCGGCACCACCGAACAGACCGATCTTGCCACCCGTGACGTACGGGGTGAGCAGGTCGATGACCTTGATACCGGTCTCGAACATCTCGGTCTTGGACTCGAGGTCCTTGAACTCGGGAGCCTTGCGGTGGATCGGCCAGCGGACCTCGACCTGCTTGTCGAACTCCGCCTTGTCGACGTTCAGCACGTCACCGAGGGCGTTGAACACCTTGCCCTTGGTGATCTGGCCGACCGGGACGGAGATCGCCGCACCGGTGTCGGAGACCTGCGAACCGCGGACCAGGCCGTCGGTCGGCTGCATCGAGATGCCGCGGACCATGCCGTCGCCGAGGTGCTGGGCGACCTCGAGGGTCAGGATCTTCTTGCCCGTGCCGTCGGGGTTGTCCACCTCGACGTGCAGGGCGTTGTACATGTCCGGAATCGCGTCGACGGGGAACTCCACGTCGACGACCGGGCCGATGACCCGCGCGACGCGGCCCGTCGCCGTGGTCGGCTCAACAGTGGTGGTCATACTCATTCGCTCCCGCGGCTAGCGTCGGCGAGGGCGTTGGCGCCGCCGACGATCTCGCTGATTTCCTGGGTGATCTCGGCCTGACGGGCCGAGTTGGCAAGCCGCGTGAGCGACTTGATGAGCTCGCCGGCGTTGTCCGTCGCGCTCTTCATCGCGCGGCGGCGGGCGGCGTGCTCGGAAGCGGCCGACTGCAGCAGCGCGTTGTAGATCCGGCTCTCGACGTACCGCGGCAGGAGCGCGTCCAGGACGCCCTCCGCCGACGGCTCGAAGTCGTACAGCGGGAAGATCTCCGACTTGGCCGGCGACTGGTCGCTGAGCTGGACCTCGTCCAGCTTCAGCGGCAGCAGCCGCGCCTCGACCGCGTTCTGCGTCAGCATCGACACGAACTCGGTGGAGACCAGGTGCAGCTCGTCCACGCCGCCGGTCTCGGCCGTGAAGGCCTCGATCAGGTCGGCCGCCACGGTCTTCGCGTCACCGTAGGTCGGCTTGTCCGAGAACCCCGTCCACGAGTCCGCCACCGTCAGGCCGCGGAACGTGTAGTACGAGACGCCCTTGCGGCCGATGATGTACGTCACCACGTCCTTGCCCTCGGACCGCAGGCGCTCGCTGAGCACCTGGGCGGCCTTGATGGCGTTGGTCGAGTAGCCGCCCGCCAGGCCGCGGTCCGCCGTGATCAGCAGGACTGCGGCGCGCTTGGCGGCCGGGTTCTCGGTGGTGAGCGGGTGCTTGGCGTTGGACCGGGTGGCCACCGCCGTCACCGCCCGGGTGAGCTCATCGGCGTACGGAGTGGAGGCGGCCACCGCGCGCTGCGCCTTGACGATGCGCGACGCGGAGATCATCTCCATCGCCTTGGTGATCTTCTTCGTCGCGGTGACAGAGCGGATCCGGCGCTTGTAGACCCGAAGCTGTGCTCCCATGGGTCGTTACGTCCTTTCCCTCGCTACCGGACTCAGGCCTGCTCGGAGAGCAGCTTGCCGTCAGCGGTCTGGTACCCCTGCTTGAAGGCCTCGACGGCGCTGGTCAGCGCGTCGACGGTGCCGTCGGCCAGCAGGCCGGTCTCCACGATGCCGGCCAGCAGGTCCTTGTGCTGGAGGCGGACGTGGTCCAGGAACTCGCGCTCGAAGCGGCGGATCTCGGCGACCGGGACGTCGTCCAGCTTGCCGGTGGTGCCGGCCCAGATGGAGACGACCTGCTCCTCGACCGGGAACGGCTGGTACTGGCCCTGCTTCAGCAGCTCGACCATGCGCGCACCGCGCTCCAGCTGGGCCTTGGAGGCCGCGTCCAGGTCGGAACCGAAGGCGGCGAAGGCCTCCAGCTCACGGTACTGGGCGAGGTCCAGACGCAGGCGGCCGGCGACCGAGCGCATGGCCTTGATCTGGGCGGAGCCACCGACGCGGGAGACCGAGATACCGACGTTCACGGCCGGGCGGATGCCGGCGTTGAACAGGTCGGACTCCAGGAAGCACTGGCCGTCGGTGATGGAGATGACGTTGGTCGGGATGTACGCCGAGACGTCGTTGGCCTTGGTCTCGATGATCGGCAGACCGGTCATCGAGCCGCCGCCCAGGGCGTCGTTCAGCTTCGCGCAGCGCTCCAGCAGGCGGGAGTGCAGGTAGAAGACGTCACCCGGGTAGGCCTCGCGGCCCGGCGGGCGGCGCAGCAGCAGGGAGACGGAACGGTAGGCCTCGGCCTGCTTCGACAGGTCGTCGAAGATGATCAGGACGTGCTTGCCGTCGTACATCCACTCCTGGCCGATGGCCGAACCGGTGTACGGGGCGAGGTACTTGAAGCCGGCCGGGTCGGAGGCGGGAGCGGCCACGATGGTGGTGTACTCCAGCGCGCCGGCCTCCTCCAGGGCGCCGCGGACGGACGCGATGGTGGAGCCCTTCTGGCCCACGGCGACGTAGATGCAGCGGACCTGCTTCTCCGGGTCGCCCGAGCGCCAGTTGTCACGCTGGTTGATGATCGTGTCGACGGCCACCGCGGTCTTGCCGGTCTGGCGGTCGCCGATGATCAGCTGGCGCTGGCCGCGGCCGATCGGGGTCATCGCGTCGATGGCCTTGATGCCGGTCTGCAGCGGCTGCTTGACCGACTTGCGGGCCATGACGCCGGGGGCCTGCAGCTCCAGGGCACGGCGACCGGTGGCGGCGATGTCGCCCAGGCCGTCGATCGGGTTGCCCAGCGGGTCCACGACGCGGCCGAGGTAGCCGTCGCCGACCGGAACCGAGAGGACCTCGCCGGTGCGGCGCACGGTCTGGCCCTCTTCGATGCCGCCGAACTCACCGAGGACGACGACACCGATCTCGCGGGTGTCGAGGTTCAGCGCGAGGCCGAGCGTGCCGTCCTCGAACTTCAGCAGCTCGTTCGCCATGACCGAGGGCAGGCCCTCGACATGCGCGATGCCGTCCGCCGCGTCAGTGACCTTGCCGACCTCTTCCACAGAAGCGGCGTCCGGCTGGTACGACTGGACAAAGTCGGCCAGCGCGTCCCGGATCTCCTCCGGACGGATCGTAAGCTCCGCCATCAGGCTTCCCTGCTCTCCTAGTTTGCGATCCTCGGCCCGCCATTGAGGGCCGCAAGTATTCGACTCTCGGCCGGGTCTTCCGAACCGGCCGTACGATGTGCCGGCTCCTTGGGGAGCCGGTTTCCCGACCGAGGGTCGGATGTGCTGCTTGGGTGCTCAGCCTTCGAGCGACTGGCGAGCGCCCTCGAGGCGGCTCGACACGGTGCCGTTGATGATCTCGTCGCCGATCTGCACCCGGACGCCGCCGACGACCTCGGGGTCGACGTCGATGTTCAGGTGGACCTGGCGGCCGTACATCCGGGCCAGAGCACCGGACAGGCGCTCCTTCTGGGTGTCCGACAGCGGCACCGCGGTGGTGACCAGGGCCACCACGCGGCCGCGGCGCGCGGCGGCGAGCTTCGAGTAGGACTCCAGGCCCTGCTCCAGGCTACGGCCACGCGGCACGTTGACGAGGGCGGTGACCAGCCGGACGGTACCGGCGTTGGCGCGGCCGCCGAGCAGCTTGCCGATCAGCCCGGCCTTCGCGACGGCACCGGCCTTCGGCTCGGTCAGCGCGGCGCGCAGCTCGTGCGAGCCGCTCACCACCCGGCCGAAGCGGAAGAGCTCGTCCTCGACGTCGTCCAGGGCGCCGGCCTTGTCCGCGGCGATGATCTCCGCGTAGGCGGCGAGCTCCTCGGTCGCGTCCACCAGGTCGCGCGAGCCCGACCAGCGGGAGCGGACCAGGCCGGAGACCAGGTCGACGGCCTCGCCGGAGACCTGGCCGGTCAGCAGCGAGGTGACCAGCTGGGCCTTGTCCTGGCCCGACCGCGAGGGGTCGGTCAGGACGCGGCGCAGCGACACCTCGCGGTCCAGCACGGCCGTGACGGCGGTGAGCTCCTCGGCGAGCTTGGCCGCGTCCACCGAGGTGGAGTCGGTCAGGCTCTCCAGGTTCTGCCGGCCGGCGACGAGGGCCTCACGGCTGGCGCCGATCACTTGGCCGCACCCTGAGCAACGGCGGCCTTGGCCTCCAGCTCGTCCAGGAAGCGGTCGATGACGCCGCTCTGCCGGGTGTGGTCCTCGAGGGACTCACCCACGATGCGGGACGCCAGCTGGGTGGCCAGCGAGCCCACGTCCTGACGCAGGGCGGCAGTGGCCTGCTTCTTGTCCGCCTCGATCTGGGCGTGACCGGCGGCGACGATGGCCTCGCGCTGGCGCTGGCCCTCCTCGCGCATCTCGGCGAGCTGGGCGGCACCCTGCTCGCGAGCCTGCTCGACGATGCGGGCAGCCTCGTGGCGCGCCTCGGCGAGCTCGGCGCGGTACTGCTCAAGCAGGGCCTGGGCCTCCACCTGGGCGGCCTCGGCGCGCTCCATCCCGCCCTCGATCGCGTCCCGGCGCTCCGACAGCACCTTCTCGATGCTGGGGAGGAGCTTCTTGCCGAGCAGACCGAAGACGATGAAGAAGCAGAGCAGGCCGATGATGATCTCGGGCCACGCGGGGAGGAGAGGGTTCATCTTCTCCTCGGCCGCGAGCTGGACGATCGCCATGCTCATATCTGGACCTTCCTCAGAAAGGGTCTACGGCGGGATTACTTGTTGCCGAAGACGAACGGCATGACGATGCCGATGAGGGCGAGCGCCTCGGTCAGCGCGAAGCCGATGAACATGTTGGAACGGATGAGACCGGCAGCCTCGGGCTGGCGGGCCATGGCCTGGACACCGTTACCGAAGATCAGACCGACGCCGATGCCGGGGCCGATGGCGGCGAGGCCGTAGCCCAGGGAGGCGACGGAACCGTAGACAGTGCCCTCAGCGAGGATGCTCATTGACGTTGTCCTTTGCAGGGTGGTGAACCGGTGGTGATTGGCCACCGGGCGATCCGGGACGGGAAGTGGTTCTCGGCGGGGCCGGGGCCCCGGGGCTCAGTGCGCCTCTTCCAGGGCACCGGCGATGTAGCTGCTGGCCAGCATCACGAAGATGTAGGCCTGCAGGAACTGGACCAGCAGCTCGAAGGCGGTCAGGCCGACGGCCACGATGAACGAGGCCGAGCCGTACAGCGCGCCCAGGGACGGGCTGAGCAGGTACCAGGAGGCGATGGAGAACATCACGATCAGCAGGTGGCCGGCGAACATGTTCGCGAAGGCTCGGACCGCGAGCGTGAAGGGGCGCACGAAGATGTTCGAGAAGAACTCGATCGGCACCAGGATGAACATGACCCAGCCGGGGATGCCCGACGGCCAGCAGAGGTTCTTGAGACCGCCGACGAAGCCGTGCTTCTTGAAGGTCAGCGTCATGTAGGTGATCCACACGACCGCAGCGAGGCCGGCCGGGAACGCGATCGCCGCCGACACCGGGAACTGTGCGAACGGGATGATCGACATGATGTTCATCAACCAGATGAAGAAGAACATCGAGACCAGCATCGGGACGTACTTCTCGCCCTTCTTGCCGATCGTCTCCAGCACGATGGAGCGCTTGACGAAGTCGTAGCCGATCTCACCGACCAGCTGCAGCTTGCCGGGGACGAGGCGCGGCTTGGCGAAGGCGGCCCAGAAGAACACGACGACCAGGAGCGCGACGATGATCGACAGCAGCATCGGCTTGTTGAACTCGATGCTGCCGATCGAGAAGATCGGCTTGAACTGGAACTCGTTCAGACCCGGGGCCGGGAAGCCACAGCCAGCGTCCCCGAAGTGGCAACTGCCTGAGGCGAGGGACGTGAGTTCAGCACTCACCGCGGACTCCTTCGTCGTGACGCATGGTTACGGCAACCTCGGTGTGTCGGCGTGGCCTGCGACCACGGAGCGGCACTGGAACTTGATGGGTTTCTCGCCGACCCCGCGCGCCGGTGCACGGCACCACAGCGGGATCATCGAAGACTGCGCGGATCAGGGGGGCGATCCGTCCGCTCTCCGGACAGACCAGGCCTCTTCCCGTACTCCGTTGTTGCGACGGACGATAGCAGCCCGTCAGTGCGGCATAAACACCGCCCCCCTCGTTGGGGGGACAGTTGGGCCTCGTCACTGTTGACGCCCCTTGTCGGAGGGCTTGTCGCCCTTCTTTTCGGAGGCGTCGGGGTCGACGTAGAAGGTTTTGGCCTTGAGCGCACCGCGCACCTGGAAGCCCGTCCAGATCAGGGCGCAGCCGAGCAGGGTGAACGCGAAGGCCTGCCGGTTGAACAGCTCGGTGTCCTTGAAGACCGCGAGCACGATGCCGACCAGCAGGATCTGCGTGGTGTACACCAGCAGCGCCGCGGCCATCATGATCTGCGGGTTCGACCTGGTCAGCCGGTCGAGCGCGACCTGGCCGAAGCTGAAGAAGGCCATCACGAGGAGTGCGCCGAAGAGGGCGCCGAGCAGCCCCTTCCCACCGGCAACGGCAAAGGAGATCACCATGGCGATGATTCCGGCGACCGCAGTGGGAATCGCGGCGCCTCGGAGGATCCGGGCGTCGGTGGACGGCATGTCGGCAGCTCCGGCGGCATGTCGATGTGGCGGGGGACGGGCACTGCGGTGGCGGGTGACACCGGACCGAGGCATCGCCGCGGGCCGCCATGTGAGCGACGGGCCCGGTGAGGGAGACCGACAGGGACGGAAGTCATCCACCTGTCAGGTCTTTCGGCGTGTTCTCGATACTCGTGAACGGTATCACAAACTATTTGATGAGAGCTTTACCATGAATGTGTGGCACCTGTCACACCAACGGCGCAACGATTCCGCCGTTCGGGTGACGGCCACCTGTCGTGGCATCAACTCCCTTGTCAGTGGCGGCCGGTGGCCTTGGGGTGGGAGCCGACCGCGGTGGAGCCCACGCCGGACTCCCGCCCGGCTTCACCCAGGAGTTCCTTGTCCTTGGCCGACAGTTCAGCCATCGGACCGCTCTGCTGCCGGCGGTAGCGCGGGGGGACGAAGGACTGCACCGCCCGCGGGGCGCGCGGCCGGAACCGCGGGGTGAGCAGCACCACCAGGCCGACCAGGCAGAGCCCGGCGAGCGTCAGGACGACGGTGCGGCCGGTGTTGGTCACCGAGAAGGCGACCGAGCCGAAGGCGATCAGCGCGGCCCAGAAGTACATGATCATCACGGCGCGGCTGTGCGAGTGCCCCACCTGGAGCAGCCGGTGGTGCAGGTGGCGCTTGTCCGCGGCGAACGGGGACTGGCCCGCCCAGGTGCGGCGCACCACCGCGAGCAGCAGGTCGGCCAGCGGCAGCGCGATGACCGTCAGCGGCAGCAGCAGCGGGATGTAGATCGGCACCAGGGCGTGCACGGCGGCGGTCTGCGAGCCGGCCTCGTTGCTGATCAGGTCCGGGTCGACCCGGCCGGTGATGGAGATCGCGGCGACGGCCAGCATCAGGCCCAGCATCATCGAGCCGGAGTCGCCCATGAAGATCCGCGCGGGGTGCATGTTGTGCGCCAGGAAGCCCAGGCACATGCCGATCAGCAGCACGCTGAACAGCACGGCGGGGGCCGCGTCGGAGATCGTGTAGCCGTACCAGAGCCGGTAGCTGTACAGGAAGAAGGCCATCGCGGCGATGCACACCATGCCGCCGGCCAGGCCGTCCAGGCCGTCGATGAAGTTCACCGCGTTGACCATGACGACGACCAGGGTGACCGAGATGACCATGCCCTGGGTCGGGCTCACCGCGACCGGGCCGACACCGGGCACCGGGAGGGTGATCACCGTGACGCCCTGCCAGACCATCACGCCGGCGGCGATCATCTGGCCGCCGAGCTTCACCAGCGCGTCCACGCCCCACTTGTCGTCGAGCACCCCGAGCAGGAACATGATCCCGGCCCCGGACAGCAGCGCGCGGATGTCGGTGCCCTGGGAGAACACCTTGCTCAGGTTGTCCAGCTGCGAGGCGACCAGGATGCCCGCGCACAGTCCGCCGAACATCGCGATGCCGCCGAGCCGCGGCGTGGGTTCGCGGTGCACGTCGCGGGCGCGCACCGGCGGCATGGCGCCGGCCGCGATGGCGAACTTCCGGACCGGGCCCGTCAACAGGTAGGTGACGGCGGCGGTGCAGAACAGCACCAGCAGATACTCACGCACCACTGGCCTCCTGCATCACTGTCGAACGGGGAAGTACCGAAGGTACTCCCCTGCCTTCCCGGGGTTCGAGGTGCGTCGCCACGGCACACACCTTATTGAGTCGGACGCCCGGACCGTGCATCGCGGTTCGCCCTCCCGGGTAGGAGATCCGGATACCCGCGGAAGGCCGCCGTCAGGCCCGGTCGGCGAAGGCCGCCGCCAGCTCCCGGACCCGCGCCGCGGCCGGGACGACCGCGTCCCCGGCGAGCACCCGCGCGATCAGCCCGGCGATCTCCGCCAGCTCCGGCTCCCCCATCCCCTGGCTGGTGACCGTGCCCGTGCCCAGCCGGATGCCGGAGGTCTCGGCGGCCGGCGCCGGGTCGTACGGCAGCGCGCACTTGCCGAGCAGCAGCCCGGCCGCCGCGCAGCGCCGCTCGGCCTCCGCGCCGGTCACGCCGAGCGGGCTCACGTCGGCGGTCACCAGGTGGGTGTCGGTACCGCCCGTCAGGGGGCGCATTCCGGCCTCTGCGAGCCCAGTGGCGAGCGCCCGCGCCCCGGACACCGTCCGCTCCGCGTACGCCCGGTACGCGGGCTTCGAGGCCTCCGCGAGGGCCACCGCCTTGCCGGCCACCTCGTTCATCGCCGCGCCGCCCTGGCTGAACGGGAACACCGCCCGGTCGATCCGCTCGGCCAGCTCCGCGGTGCACAGCAGCAGCCCGCCGCGCGGGCCGCGCAGCAGCTTGTGGGTGGCCGCCACCGTGACGTCCGCGTACGGCACCGGGGAGGGCGCCACCCCGGCCGCGATCAGCCCGGTGGTCTGCGCGGCGGAGGCGATCAGGTAGGCGTCCACCTCGTCGGCGATCTCGCGGAACGCCGCCCAGTCCGGGTGCCGGGGGTGCGAGATCGAACCCGCCACGATGGCCTTGGGGCGGTGCTGCCGGGCCAGATCGCGGACCTGGTCGAGGTCGATCAGCCCGTCGGACTCGCGCACGCCGTAGCCGGTGAAGTCGAACCAGCGCCCGGAGAAGTTGGCGCGCGAGCCGCAGCTGAGGTGGCCGCCGTGCTCCAGCGACATCGCCAGCACCCCGTCGCCGGGCCGCAGCAGCGCCGCGTACGCCGCCAGCATCGCCGAAGTCGCCGACCGCGGCTGGACGTTGGCGTGCGGGGCGGCGAACAGCTCGCGGGCCCGGTCGATCGCCAGCAGCTCAGCGGCGTCCGCCAGCGCGCAGCCGGTGTGGTGCCGGCGGCCCGGGTAGCCCTCGGCGTACTTGTCGATCAGCGGGCCGGTGAGCGCCGCCAGGACGGCGGGGGTGGTCAGGTTCTCCCCCGCCAGCAGCTGGATCGTCTCGGCGCGCCGCTCGGCCTCCGCGGCCAGCAGGTCGGCCAGCTGCGGATCGGCCCGGTGCAGCGCCTCGGACGCCCAGGGGCGCCCGGTCGTGGCGGTCGGGCCGGACGCGGCATCGGTGACGGTCATGGCGGGGCTCCCGGGCGCTGCGGGGACTGTGTCACCCAGCGTAGGACCGCTCCCGCCACCCGGCCCACCGGGCCGCGGCCGAACGGCCCCGTGCGGCGCCCTGCCCGGGCCCGGCCCGTCAGCGCGGCGCGGGGACGCCGGTCAGCGCGGTGACCACCGGGTCGACCGCGTGGAATATCTCCTCGCCGCAGTTGCGGAACATGCCGATCGGCGCCCCGTACGGGTCGTCCACCTCGTCCGACTCCGGCGTGGCGGCCAGCAGCCAGCCGCGCAGCGCGGCGGCGGCCCGGACCAGCGCGCGGGCCCGCTCGGTGACGTCGGCGCCGCGCCTCGGGTCCGGCAGGGTGCCCGGGTCTATCGTCCGCACCAGGCGGGTGAACTCCTTCAGCGTGAAGGTGCGCAGCCCCGCCTCGTGGCCCATCGAGATCACCTGGGCGCGGTGGTCCAGCGTCGCCGTGAGCACCAGGTCGGCCTCGACCACGTGCTCGTCCAGCAGCTCTCGGCCGGTGAAGCCGCCGCTGTCGGCGCCGTACTCGTCGAGCACCGTCGCGGCGTGGTCCTCCATCGGCGCGCCCTCGTGGCCCCAGGTGCCGGCGCTCTCCACCAGGATCCGGCCGGCCACCCGGGGGCTCAGCCGGGTGTCCAGCTCACGCCGGGTCAGCCGCTCGGCGATCGGCGAGCGGCAGATGTTCCCCGTGCAGACGAACAGGATCCGGAAGTGGTCCAGCGGCCTGGGGCCCACGCTCAGGTACGGCGCTATGCCCGGCCCGGCGTGCAGCGAGGCGGTGGGCGTCAACTGCCGGCCTCCAGGTCGGGGACGACCTCCCTCAGCTGCTCGACGCTGATCGCACCGGCCCGCAGCAGGACCGGGACCTTGCCGGTGACGTCCACGATCGACGAGGTGGCGGAGTCCTCGGCCGCCCCGCCGTCCAGGTAGACCGAGACCGCGTCGCCGAGCTGGGCCTGTGCCTCGTCGCAGGTCAGCGGGGAGACCCCGCCGATCCGGTTGGCACTGGAGACGGCCAGCGGGCCGGTGCTGTTCAGCAGCTCGATGGCAACCGGGTGCAGCGGCATCCGGACCGCGACGGTGCCGCGGGTGTCGCCGAGGTCCCAGCGCAGTGAGGGCTGGTGCCGGGCGACCAGGGTGAGCCCGCCCGGCCAGAAGGCGTCGACCAGCTCCCAGGCCTGCTCGGAGAAGTCGGTGACCAGGCCGTGCAGGGTGGTCGGCGAGCCGACCAGCACCGGCGAGGGCGTGTTGCGGCCGCGGCCGCGGGCGGCCATCAGCTCGCCGACCGCCTCCGGGGAGAAGGCGTCCGCACCGACCCCGTACAGGGTGTCGGTGGGCAGCACGACGAGTTCGCCGCGGCGGATGGCCGAGGCGGCCTCGCGCAGACCGGTGGCGCGGTCCCCGGCATCGGCACAGTCGTAACGGCGGCTCATCGGTGCGGTCCCCTTCCGGAGTGGCTCATGGCGTTACAGCGCAGCCTTGCGCGCCGTCGTACGGTGCTCGGTGGTCACGACCCGACCCTCCGGGCCGTCGTGAAGCGGGGCCGGTTGTTCAGGTCGCGGTGGTCGGCGGTGTCCGTCCAGCCGTGTTCCTCGTTGAAGATCCACGGCACCTGGCCGCCCTGCTGGTCGGCGTGCTCGATCACCACCGCGCCGCCCGGGCGCAGCAGTCGGGCCGCGACCCGCTCGATGCCGCGGATGGTGTCCAGGCCGTCCTCGCCGGAGAACAGCGACATCTGCGGGTCGTGGTCGCGGGCCTCCGGCGCGACGTACTCCCACTCGGTGAGCGGGATGTACGGCGGGTTGGAGATGACCAGGTCGAAGCGGCCGTCCCAGGAGCGGTCGTCCTCGAAGGCCTTGGTGGCGTCACCGGCGTGCAGGGTGACCCGGGCGCGGTCCGGGCTGGCCTCGATGTTGCGCCGGGTGTACTCCAGCGCCCCCTCGTCCAGTTCGAAGGCGTGCACGGTGGAGCGCGGCAGTTCCTGGGCCAGGGCGAGCGCGATCGCGCCGGAGCCGGAGCACAGGTCCACCACCAGCGGCTCGGCCACGTCCATGTCGCGCACCGCGTCTATCGCCCACTCGACGACCGTCTCGGTCTCCGGCCGGGGCACGAACACCCCGGGGCCGACCTCCAGTTCGAGGTAGCGGAAGAACGCCCGCCCGGTGATGTGCTGGAGCGGCTCGCGCGCCTCGCGGCGGGAGACCGCCTCCCAGTAGCGGGCGTCGAAGTCGGCGTCCTTCACCGTGTGCAGCTGGCTGCGCTTGACGCGGTGGACGTAGGCGGCGAGCTCCTCCGCGTCGAAGCGCGGCGACGGCACGCCGGCCGCGGCCAACCGCTGGGTGGCCTGGGCCACCTCGGCGAGCAGCAGGTTCATCCGTACGACCTCTTGTTTCTGCGCTCCGGCTTCGGGCGAAGCGCGGGCTGGGGCGCGCCGGTCTCAGTTCTCTTGGGCCGCGGCGGCGAGCTTGGCCTCCGCGTCCTTGTCGACGCAGGACTGGATCACCGCGTTCAGTTCGCCGTCCAGGACCTGGTCCAGGTTGTACGCCTTGAATCCGGTGCGGTGGTCCGAGATGCGGTTCTCGGGGTAGTTGTACGTGCGGATCCGCTCCGAGCGGTCGACCGTACGGACCTGGCTGCGGCGCGCGTCCGAGGCCTCCCGCTCGGCCTCCTCCTGCGCGGCGGCCAGCAGCCGCGAACGCAGGATGCGCATCGCCTGCTCCTTGTTCTGGAGCTGGCTCTTCTCGTTCTGGCAGGACGCCACGATACCGGTCGGCAGGTGGGTGATCCGGACCGCGGAGTCGGTGGTGTTGACCGACTGGCCGCCGGGGCCGGAGGAGCGGTAGACGTCGATCCGCAGGTCGTTGGCGACGATCTCGACCTCGACCTCCTCCGCCTCGGGGGTGACCAGCACGCCCGCCGCGGAGGTGTGGATGCGGCCCTGGGACTCGGTGGCGGGGACGCGCTGCACGCGGTGCACGCCGCCCTCGTACTTCAGCCGGGCCCAGACGCCCTGGCCGGGCTCGGCGTTGCCCTTGGTCTTCACGGCCACCGAGACGTCCTTGTAGCCGCCGAGGTCGGACTCGTTGGAGTCGATGATCTCGGTCTTCCAGCCGATCCGCTCCGCGTAGCGCAGGTACATCCGGAGCAGGTCGCCGGCGAACAGCGCGGACTCCTCGCCGCCCTCGCCCGCCTTGATCTCCAGGATGACGTCCTTGTCGTCACTCGGGTCGCGCGGCACCAGCAGCAGCCGCAGCTCCTCGGTGAGCTCGTCCCTGCGGGCCTCGGAGGCCTTCGCCTCGGCGATGAACTCCGGGTCCTCCGCGGCGAGTTCGCGCGCGGCCTCGATGTCCTCGCCGGCCTGCCGCCACTGCCGGTAGACCCGGGTGATCGGGGTCAGCTCGGCGTACCGCTTGGCCAGCTTGCGGGCGTTGGCCTGGTCGGCGTGGACGGACGGGTCGGCCAGCCTCGTCTCGAGGTCGGCGTGCTCGACGAGGAGCTCTTCGACTGCCTCGAACATGGGGTGGCCTTCTTCCCGGTGACTCGGAAACGTGTGGGGGGTGGGGAATTCGCGGGGGGACGCGAACGGCGCCGGCCCCCAGCGCCCCCGACAACGAGTACGGGGGCACCGGGAACCGGCGCCGAGGGAGCGCTAGGCCTTCGCGCTGTGCTGCTTGCCGAAGCGGGCCTCGAAGCGGGCCACGCGGCCACCGGTGTCGAGGATCTTCTGCTTGCCGGTGTAGAACGGGTGGCACTGCGAGCAGACCTCGGCGCGGATCTCGCCACTGGTCTCGGTCGAGCGGGTGGTGAACTCGGCGCCGCAGGTGCAGGTCACGCGCGTGACCACGTACTCGGGGTGAACGTTGGGCTTCAAGGGGTTCTCCTAGGTTTCGGGAGGGTACCGGGTCGGCGGCTGGGGCGCCGCACGTGAACCGGGACCGACGGACCAGTCTGCCAGGACCGGCCGCATCTTCCCAAACCGGGTCGCGTTCCGGGATATTCCGGACCCCCCTCAGCGCGTGCCGGCGGCCTTCGCGGACGGCTTCCCCGCGGCCGGCGCGGGGGCCGTGGGGGCCGCCTGGGCGGGGTTCTCCGGCTGTTCGGAGACGATCGCGGAGGGGAACGGCTGGTCGGCCTTGAGCGCCGCCCAGACCTGCCCCGCCTGCGGCTGCAGCGGGACCACCCGGTTCGGGTCGCTGGGGGCCGTCTCCACCGGCAGGGTGACCATGCTCAGCTGGTCCGGGCCTATCCCCTTGAGCTCCTGGGCGAGCCCCACCAGCGAGTTCACCGAGCCGAGCGCGGAGTCGGTGGTGATGCTCCTGGTCACCGTGTCGCCGACCGACCACAGCTTGACCGGGTTGGTGAGCATCCCGCTCCCCCCGACCTGCTGCAGCAGCGACTTCACCATCTGCTTCTGGAGCTCGATCCGGCCGAGGTCGCTGCCGTCGCCGACGCCGTGCCGGGTGCGCACGAAGGCCAGCGCCTGCTGTCCGTCCAGGTGGTGCTCGCCGGGCGGCAGGTCGAGCCCGCTGTCCTTGTCGTGGATGGCCACCGTGGTGGTCACGGTGGCCCCGCCTATCGCGTCCACGACCCGGGCGAAGCCGGCGAAGTCGACCTGCAGGTAGTGGTCCATCCGCAGCCCGGTGAGCTGCTCGGTGGTCTTGACCGCGCAGGCCGCGCCGCCGCTCTCGAAGGCGCTGTTGTACATCGCGCGCTTGGCGCCGGGCACCGGCTTGCCGTTCGCGTCGACGCAGTCGGGGCGGGCGACCAGGGTGTCGCGCGGGATCGAGACGATCTGGGCGCCGGAGTGGGCCTGGTTGACGTGCACCACCATCGCGGTGTCCGAGCGGGCGGTGCCGCCGGTGTCCCCGCCGGCGACCGAGCCGTTGTCGCCGGCCCGCGAATCGGAGCCGAGCACCAGGATGTTGAAGGAGCCGTCGGTGGCGGCCGGCGGCCGGGCGTCGCCGAGCCGGGCGTCGATGTCGACGCTGGTGATGTTCCCGTTGAGCCTGAAGTAGGCGAAGAGGCCCGCGCCGGCGCCGAGGACGACGAGCGCGGCGAACGCGCAGGCGGCCGTCCGCAGGATTCTGCGGCGGCGACTCAGGACCCTCTTGTGCTCGGCCATACGGTCCAGAGTAAATCGGACAACATGATCCAAACGCCCCCAAGGTGTCCCGACTCTGGAACAAAGCGGCCAGGACGCACGGAACCCCGGACCGCTCGCGCGATCCGGGGTTCCGTGCTTCGACAGCCGTCCGGCTACGGTCAGTCGCCGGAGCCGGGGGTGGTCTTGGCGATCTGCATCAGGAACTCGGCGTTGCTCTTGGTCTGCTTCATCTTGTCCAGGAGCAGCTCGATCGCCTGCTGCGAGTCGAGCGCGTGCAGCACCCGGCGGAGCTTCCAGACGATGGCCAACTCCTCGCTGCCGAGCAGGATCTCCTCCTTGCGGGTGCTGGAGGCGTCCACGTCGACGGCCGGGAAGATGCGCTTGTCCGAGAGCTTCCGGTCGAGCTTGAGCTCCATGTTGCCGGTGCCCTTGAACTCCTCGAAGATCACCTCGTCCATGCGCGAGCCGGTCTCGACCAGCGCGGTGGCCAGGATGGTCAGCGAGCCGCCGTTCTCGATGTTGCGCGCGGCGCCGAAGAACTTCTTCGGCGGGTACAGCGCGGTCGAGTCGACACCACCGGACAGGATGCGGCCGGAGGCCGGCGCCGCCAGGTTGTAGGCGCGGCCGAGGCGGGTGATCGAGTCCAGCAGGATGACCACGTCGTGGCCCAGCTCCACCAGGCGCTTGGCGCGCTCGATGGCCAGCTCGGCGACGGTGGTGTGGTCCTCGGCCGGGCGGTCGAAGGTCGAGGAGATGACCTCGCCCTTCACCGACCGCTGCATGTCGGTGACCTCTTCCGGACGCTCGTCGACCAGGACGACCATCAGGTGGCACTCGGGGTTGTTGTGGGTGATCGCGTTGGCGACCGCCTGGAGCACCATGGTCTTGCCGGTCTTCGGCGGCGCGACGATCAGACCGCGCTGGCCCTTGCCGATCGGCGACACCAGGTCGATGATCCGGGTGGTCAGCACGCCCGGGTCGGTCTCCAGGCGCAGCCGCTCCTGCGGGTAGAGCGGGGTGAGCTTGTTGAACTCGGGGCGGCCGCGGCCGCTCTCCGGGTCCATGCCGTTGACGGAGTCCAGGCGCACCATGGCGTTGAACTTCTCGCGGCGCTCGCCCTCGCGCGGCTGGCGCACCGCACCGGTGATGGCGTCACCCTTGCGCAGGCCGTTCTTGCGGACCTGGGCGAGCGAGACGTAGACGTCGTTCTGGCCCGGCAGGTAGCCGGAGGTGCGCACGAACGCGTAGTTGTCGAGGATGTCGAGGATGCCCGCGACCGGGATCAGGACGTCGTCCTCGCCGACCTGCGGCTCGGCCACGCCCGCGGCCTCGAAGCCGTCACGGCCACGACGGCCGCGGCGGTCGCGGTAGCGCCCGCGCCGGCCGCGGCGGCCCTCGCCGAACTCGTCGTCCTCGTAGCCGCCCTGCTGCTGGGCCTGCGGCTGCTGGGTCTGCTGGCCCTGGCGGCCCTGCTGCTCGGCCTGGCCGCCCTGCTGCTGGCCGCCGCCCTGCTGGGGCTGGCGGTCGGCGCGCTCGCGGCGGTTGCGGCGGTCGCGGCGCGACTCGCGGCTGTCGCCGTCCTGGGCCTCGCCGCCCTCCTGGCGGTCGGCGCGCTCGGTGCGCTCGGTGCCCTCGCGGCGGTCACGGCGCTCACGGCGGTCGCGACGCGACTCGCGGCCGTCCTCGCGGCCCTCGAAGCCGCGGGTCTCGGCCGGGCGGGCCTCGGCCTGCTTCGGCTCGGCGACCGCGACGGTGGCGGGCTCGGCAGCGGCCTCGGCGACCGGGGCGACGGGCGCGCCGGCGGCCGAGGTGGCCCGGCGGCGGGTGCGCTCGGTACGGGCGGGCGCGGCGGTCTCCGCGGCGGCCTGGACCGGGATCTCGATCTGGGCCTGCGGCTCGGCGGCGGCCGGGGCCTCGGCCTTGGCGGCGGCGGCCTTGGTGCGGCGGGCCGGCTTCTCGGCCGGGGCCTCGGCGTCCGCCTTGGCGGCGGTGCGCTTGGCGGCCGGGGCGGTGCCACCGGCGGCGAGCAGCGGGTCCCCGCCGCTCTTCTCCTTGATGGTCTCGATCAGCTGGCTCTTGCGCATGCGTCCGGTACCGGTGATGCCAAGGTCCGCGGCGAGCTTCTGGAGCTCGGCCAGGACCATGCCGTCCAGGCCCGCGGCGGCACTGCGGCGGCGCCGCGCCGGAGCAGCGGGGGCGGCGGCTGCGTCCGACGCCTCTGCGTCCGGGCGCGCGCCCATCAGATCGGTGGAGTCGCTCACTAAGGGTCCTTCCCTGGAGCGGACGTCGGCCTGTCTGGCTCGGCGACCGGTTGTGCTGTCCTGACCAACGCTCGACTGCGTCGGTCCGAGGCGGTGATCCCTCGAATGGCGGGAGCCTGTCGAGAGAGGGTTACGTGCGAGGTGCGGTGCGTGAAGCACGGTGGTGCTGAGTGGCGCGTGGGCCGGTCGTGTGTCGACCTCCCCTGAGGGCGTAACCCCCACGCTTCCTGCGAATCCCGGGCCCCCGTCGCGTGACGGTGGCCCGTGCTCCGCCCGTCCTGGCCTCAGGTGGGAGGCTGCGGGTGGGAGTCAGGTGCCGTCACGGCTTCGGGATGCGGCCGCATGTCGCGCAGGCAGGCTGCGTACGCGCTGCGGTGGGCTCCCGGAGAATCGTCGCCCCGTGCATCGCCGGGACTCCACTGCCGTGGAGCGCTGGGATCGGGACGCGGCGCACCTAGCCCCGGAGGGCACCTGGTGCAGCAATGAGGTTAACACTACCGACCCCCTCAGACATTCCCCAGCCTTGCGCTTGCCAATCGTGTCCGTCGGACCCGGCTCGGCAGGGTGCCGGTGCCGGGTCCCGAGCGGCCCGTTCGGGCTGCTCAGACGTCCAGCGGGAGCACGACGGCCCCGGTGCGGTCGACGTCCAGCCGGTGCGCGGCGAACGCCGGGTCGCCGCCGTGGCCGTGGTGTCCGGCGAAGGAGAGCACCTTGTCGGCGCCCGCCTCGTCGGTGAGGGCCAGGACGGTCGGACCGGCGCCGGAGACGACCGCGGGGAAGCCCTCGGCGCGCAGGGCGCCGACCAGCGCGGCGCTGTCCGGCATGGCGGAGGCGCGGTAGTCCTGGTGCAGCCGGTCCTCGGTGGCGGCGAGGAGCAGTTCGGGGCGCCTGGTCAGCGCCTCCACCAGCAGTGCGGAACGGCCCGCGTTGACGGCCGCGTCGGCCAGCGGGACGGTCTTCGGCAGCAGTCCGCGCGCGGTCTCGGTGAGCACCTCGCCGGCCGGCACGAACACCACCGGGACGACCTGCGCGGACGGCTCCAGCACGACCGCCTTGGCCGACTCCTCGTCGGTCCAGGCGATCGTGAAGTTGCCGCGCAGGCAGGCCGCGACGTTGTCGGGGTGGCCCTCCAGCTCGGAGGCGAGGGCCAGCAGCGCGTCGTCGTCCAGCGCGGACCGGCCGCCGATGGTCACCGCGCGGGCGGCCACGATGCCGGCGCAGATGGCGGCCGAGGAGGAGCCGAGGCCGCGGCCGTGCGGTATCCGGTTGGCGCAGACCACTTCGAGGCCGCGGGGCTGGCCGCCGAGCCGGTCGAAGGCGGCGCGCATCGAGCGGACCAGCAGGTGGCGCTCGTCGCGCGGCAGCGTCTCGGCGCCCTCACCGGCGATGTCGACGGAGAGGCCGGAGTCGGCGACCCGGACGACCACGTCGTCGTACAGACCCAGCGCGAGCCCGAAGGCGTCGAAGCCCGGGCCGAGGTTGGCGCTGGTCGCGGGAACCCTGACCCGGACGGCGGCGGCACGGAACGCGGGACCGGCCATACGGTGGACTCTCCTGGGGTAAATCGGGCGGCGCGGAGCGCGTCGTCGGTGCGAGGGTGGGAACGGACCGCGGCCCCTCCGGGGGGCGGGCGGTCGCGGTGTCGGCGCGGCCCGGACCCGCCGGGCCCGGGGCATGTGCCACACGGCCGAAGCCAGAGTATCGAAGAGAGGTTCCCGAGCGGTACACCCCGTGGGCCTTCGATCTGGTGTGTTGCCGTTCTGGCCGGAAATGCTCACCCCTCCCCGTCGACGGGAGGGGTGGAAAAGGATCGCAATGCGGAACCCAATGGACACAAAAGTGTCAGGGGGGAACTCCGACGGGCCGACCCTCGAAAGGGTCGGCCCGTCGGGGCGTCAGGACCCTTTACCGGTCGAGCAGTCCGAGGCTGCGGGCGGCCGCCTCCGGGTCGATCGGGACGATCTGCGGCTGCGGCGCGCCGGCCACCGCCCAGTCCGGGTCCTTCAGGCCGTTGCCGGTCACGGTGCAGACGATCCGCTGGCCCGGGTCGACCAGGCCGGCCTCCGCCTTGGCCAGCAGACCGGCCACCGAGGCCGCCGAGGCGGGCTCCACGAAGACGCCCTCCTGCGAGGCCAACAGCCGGTAGGCGGACAGGATCTGACGGTCCGTCACCTTGTCGATGAGGCCGCCGGACTCGTCCCGCGCGGCGAGCGCGAAGTCCCAGGAGGCCGGGTTGCCGATCCGGATCGCGGTGGCGATGGTCTGCGGCTTGAGCACCGGCGCGCCGTCCACGATCGGGGCCGAGCCGGAGGCCTGGAAGCCCCACATCCGCGGGGTGCGGGTGGCGAGGCCGTCGGCCGCGTACTCGCGGTAGCCCTTCCAGTACGCGGTGATGTTGCCCGCGTTGCCGACCGGCAGGACGTGGATGTCCGGGGCGTCGCCGAGCATGTCGACGATCTCGAAGGCCGCGGTCTTCTGGCCCTCGATCCGCACCGGGTTGACCGAGTTGACCAGCGCCACCGGGTACTTCTCGGACAGTTCACGCGCAAGGGTGAGGCAGTCGTCGAAGTTCCCGTCGACCTGGAGGATCCTGGCGCCGTGGACCAGCGCCTGGCCCATCTTGCCGAGGGCGATCTTGCCCTGCGGGACGAGCACCGCGGAGACCATCCCGGCCCGCACCGCGTACGCGGCGGCGGAGGCCGAGGTGTTGCCGGTGGAGGCGCAGATGACCGCCTGCGCGCCCTCCTCCTTGGCCTTGGAGATGGCCATCGTCATCCCGCGGTCCTTGAAGGAGCCGGTCGGGTTGGCGCCCTCGACCTTGAGGTAGACCTCGCAGCCCGTGCGCTCGGAGAGCACCTGGGCGGGGACCAGGGGCGTGCCGCCCTCCAACAGGGTGACCACCGGGGTGGCCGCGGTGACCGGCAGGCGGTCCCGGTACTCCTCGATCAGGCCGCGCCACTGGTGGGTGTGCGCGCCTCGGACGACGTTCTCGGCAACGGCGTTCATGGCTGGTTCCTTATTCCCCTTCGACCCGCATGATGCTGGCCACGTCCCGCACGCTGTCCAGCGCGCGGAGCTTGTCGACCGTCGCCGACAGCGCGGCGTCGGTGGCACGGTGGGTGACCACGACGAGCGAGGCGTCGCCGTCGCGGCCCTGCTGGCGCACGGTGTCGATGGAGACGCCGTGCTCGGCGAAGACGGATGCCACCTGGGCGAGCACGCCCGCGCGGTCGTCCACGTCCAGGCTGACGTGGTAGCGGGTGACCACCTCGTCCATCGGCTTGGCCGGCAGCCGCGTGTACACCGAGTCACCGGGGCCGGTGGCGCCGGCGAGCTTGTTGCGGCAGACCGCGACCAGGTCGCCGAGCACCGCGGAGGCGGTCGGCGAGCCGCCCGCGCCGGGGCCGTAGAACATCAGCCGGCCGGCCGCCTCGGCCTCGACGAACACCGCGTTGTACGCCTCGCGGACGGAGGCCAGCGGGTGCGACAGCGGGATCATCGCCGGGTGGACGCGCGCGGTGACGGACTCGCCGTCCGCGGCCCGCTCGCAGATCGCGAGCAGCTTGACCACGCAGCCCATCTCCTTGGCGGAGGCGATGTCGGCCGCCGTCACCTCGGTGATGCCCTCGCGGTAGACGTCCGCCGCGGTGACCTTGGTGTGGAAGGCGATGCCGGCCAGGATCGCGGCCTTGGCGGCGGCGTCGAAGCCCTCCACGTCGGCCGTCGGGTCGGCCTCGGCGTAGCCCAGCGCGGTGGCCTCCTCCAGCGCCTCCGAGTAGCCGGCGCCGGTGGTGTCCATCTTGTCGAGGATGAAGTTGGTGGTGCCGTTGACGATCCCCAGCACCCGGTTGACCTTGTCCCCCGCGAGGGACTCGCGCAGCGGGCGCAGCAGCGGGATCGCGCCCGCCACCGCGGCCTCGTAGTACAGGTCCACCCCGGCCTCGGCGGCCGCGGCGTGCAGCTCGGTGCCGTCCTTGGCGAGCAGCGCCTTGTTGGCGCTGACCACCGAGGCGCCCTGCCGGAAGGCGGACAGGATCAGCGATTTGGAGGGCTCGATGCCGCCCACCACCTCGACCACCACGTCGATGTCGCCCCGGTTGACCAGGGCCTCGGCGTCGGTGGTGATCAGGTGCTCGGGGACGCCCGGGCGGGTCCGCCCGGCCCGGCGGACCGCGATCCCGGCCAACTCGACCGGAGCGCCGATGCGAGCGGCGAGGTCGTCGGCCGTCGTCGTCATGATGCGCGCCACCTCGGAGCCCACCACACCACAACCCAGCAACGCCACCTTCAGCGGGCGCGTACGCATCATCCGACTCCGCTCTGCATTCTTCTGCTTCGGTAATTTCCGGCGGGTTTTCCTGGACCGCCGGGAACTTCGGTCTCTACCAGTCTCCGGGACTTTCCGTACGGATCTACGGTCGTTCCATGATCTGAGACGAGGATTTCGTCATCCGATATCCAGACGCAGGAGATCCTCCTCCGTCTCGCGCCGGACGATCACCCGCGCCGCACCGTCCCTGACGGCGAGCACGGGGGGCTTGAGGGCGTGGTTGTAATTGCTCGCCATCGACCGGCAGTAGGCGCCGGTGGCGGGCACCGCGATCAGGTCGCCCGGGGCCAGGTCGGCCGGCAGGAAGGCGTCCCGGACGACGATGTCGCCGGACTCGCAGTGCTTGCCGACCACCCGCACCAGCATCGGCTCCGCGTCGCTGGTGCGCGACACCAGCGCCACCGAGTACTCGGCGTCGTACAGCGCGGTGCGGATGTTGTCGGACATCCCGCCGTCCACGCTGACGTAGGTGCGCAGGCCCTCCAGCGGCTTGACGGTGCCGACCTCGTACAGCGTGAACGCCGTCGGGCCGACGATCGCCCGGCCCGGCTCCACGCTCAGCCGGGGGGCGTCCAGGTTCGCGGCGGCGCACTCGCGGCGGACGATGTCGGCCAGCGCGGCCGCGATCTCGGCCGGGTCGCGCGGGTCGTCCTCGCTGGTGTACGCGATGCCGAGGCCGCCGCCGAGGTCGATCTCGGGCAGCTGGACGCCGTGCTCGTCACGGATCCCGGCCAGCAGGCCGACCACCCGGCGGGCGGCCACCTCGAAGCCCGCCATGTCGAAGATCTGCGAGCCGATGTGCGAGTGGATCCCGCGCAGCTCCAGGCTGTCGTGGCCGAGCACCCGGCGCACCGCCTCGGCGGCCGCTCCCCCGGTGAGCGACAGCCCGAACTTCTGGTCCTCGTGCGCGGTGGCGATGAACTCGTGGGTGTGCGCCTCGACACCGACGGTGATCCGGATCAGCACCCGCTGGCGCACGCCCTGGCGGGCGGCGATCGCGGCCAGGCGCCCGATCTCCTCGTAGGAGTCGACCACGATGTGCCCGACGCCGGTCTTCACCGCGTGCTCGAGCTCGTCCGCCGACTTGTTGTTGCCGTGCAGCGCGATCCGCTCCGGCGGCATCCCGGCGGCCAGGGCGACCGCCAGCTCGCCCGGGCTGCACACGTCGAGGTTGAGGCCCTCCTCGTGCAGCCAGCGCACGACGGCCTTGGAGAGGAACGCCTTCCCGGCGTAGTAGACGTCCGCGCCGGTGCCGAAGGCGTCCCGCCAGGCGCGCGCCCGGGACCGGAAGTCCTCCTCGTCCAGCACGTAGGCGGGGGTGCCGAACTCGGCGGCCAGCCGCCTGACGTCGATGCCGCCGACGGTCGCCACGCCCTCGGCGTTCCGGGCGACGGTGCGCGACCAGACCTTGGGGTCGAGCGCGTTCAGGTCGGCGGGCGGGGCCTGGTAGTGGCCCTCGGGCAGGACGTCGCCGTGACGGGGGCCTGCCGGGTGTGCGGAGCGACTCATCTTCGGAGATCCTTCGAGACCTATGGCGAGGGGCGGCGACGGTCCACGTTGACCGTCAGCCGCCCCCGCCGTGCGCTTGGGGGTGGTGCCTACATCCGCTCGGGCGCCGTCACGCCCAGGAGCGTGAGTCCGTTGGCGAGCACGGTGCGCGTCGCCTCGACCAGCCAGAGGCGGGCGCGGTGCGTGTCGGAGAGCTCCTCGTCGCCCTTGGGCAGGAACATGCAGTTCTCGTACAGGCGGTGGTACTTGCCCGCGAGGTCCTCCAGGTAGCGCGCGACCCGGTGCGGCTCGCGCAGCTCGCCGGCCGTGGCCAGCACCCGCGGGAACTCCGCGAGGTGGCCGAGCACGTCGGACTCCCACTCGGTGGCGAGCAGCTCGGGCTTGAACTGCTCGACCGTGCCCTTGTCCACGCCCAGCTCGGCGGCCTTGCGGGCCACGCCGCACATCCGGGTGTGCGCGTACTGGACGTAGAAGACCGGGTTCTCGTTGGTCTGGCTGGTCAGCAGGTTGATGTCCAGCGTGATCGTCGAGTCCGTGGAGGAGCGCGCCAGGGTGTAGCGGGCGGCGTCCACGCCGATCCACTCGATCACGTCGTCGATCGTGATGATGTTGCCGGCCCGCTTCGACATGCGGACCTCTTCGCCGTCGCGAAGCATCTTCACGAACTGGCCGATCTTCACCTCGATGTTGTGGTCCATGTCGTCGCCCGCGCAGGCCGCGATGGCCTTGAGGCGGTTGACGTAGCCGTGGTGGTCGGCGCCCAGCATGTAGAGCGCGACCTCGGCGCCGCGGTCCCGCTTGGACAGGTAGTACGCGGCGTCGGCGGCGAAGTAGGTCTTGTCGCCGTCGGCCTTGACCAGGACGCGGTCCTTGTCGTCGCCGAAGTCGGTGGTGCGCAGGAAGACCGCGTCGTCCTGCTCGAAGACGTGGCCCTGCTCGCGCAGCCGGTCGATGGCCTTCTCGACCGCGCCGGAGTCGTGCAGCGTCTTCTCCGAGAACCACACGTCGAAGTGGGTGCCGAACTCGTCCATCGAGCGCTTGATCTCGGCGACCATGAGCTTGAGGCCCTCGGTGCGGAAGACCTGGAGCTGCTCCTCCTCGGAGAGGTCGAGCACGCCGGGGATCGCGTCGGTGAGCGCCTTGGCGATGTCGACGATGTACTCGCCGACGTAGCCGTCCTCGGGCGCCGGGCGGCCGTTCGCGGCGGCCTGCAGCGAGGCGGCGAACTTGCCGATCTGCACGCCGGCGTCGTTGAGGTAGTACTCGGTGGTGACGTCGGCGCCGGAGGCCCGCAGCACGCGCGCCATCGAGTCGCCGACGGCGGCCCAGCGGACGCCGCCGATGTGGATCGGGCCGGTCGGGTTGGCGGAGACGAACTCCAGGTTGATCCTCAGGCCCTTGAGGGCCTCGTTGCGGCCGTAGGCCTCGCCCGCCTCGACGACGGTGCGCGCCAGCGCGCCGGCGGTGGCGGTGTCCCGGGTGATGTTCAGGAAGCCCGGACCGGCGATGTCGACCTTGGCGACGCCGGTGATCCCTCGCAGGCGGTCGGCCAGCAGCTCGGCAACGGCTCGCGGCGGCTTGCCGGCCGCCTTGGCGAGCTGGAGGGCCACGTTGGTCGCGTAGTCGCCGTGGTCCCTGTTCTTGGGCCGTTCGACCGTCACGTGCTCGGGCACGGCGACGGCCAGCTCGCCCGCCTCGACGGCGGAGCTCACTGCGGCCTGGATTGCCTGGGAAAGGTCTGCGGGGGTCACGACGCCAAGCGTAGGCGAGACGGGGTGCCCGCCCGCCACCCGGTTTACCGGTTGAGACGCCGGTGCGCCGTGGTTACCGGGTCTCAGCCGCGATCCGTCCGCTCTGTTCGCTCAGGGCGAACTGCGTCGGACGGGCCGGCACGGCGCCAGCCGGACGGCCCGGCGGACTGTTCCGCGAGCCCCATCAGGCGCCGGACCAGGGCCACCAGGTCGGCCGGGTCGAAGGGCTTGCCGAGGTAGCCGTCCACCCCGACCGTCTCCCCCAGGTCGAGGTCCGCCGGGGTGCAGGCGCTCACGATCGCGATCGGCAGCCGGCTGGTGTCCGGGGTCGCGCGCAGCCGGGCCGCCGTCCGCAGGCCGTCCAGCCTCGGCATCACCACGTCCAGCGTCACCACGTCGGGCCGCACCCGGCGGACGACCTCCAGGCACTCGGCGCCGTCGGCGGCGGTCACCACCTCGAAGCCCTCGAGCTCCAGGTTGACCCTGATCAGCTGGCGGATCACCTCGCTGTCGTCCACCACGAGGACCCGCCCGGACACTCCCGACACCTCACCGAGGGTATCGGCGGCCCCGCCGCCCCGTCCGGCCTTTGGGCACTTCCGCCCCCACCCGGCACACGGCCCGATCCCCGGGTCGATCCGCCGCCCGATTCGCGGCCCGATCCGCGGCCCGGACGATCTTCGGGGAAACCCGTGCACGGACCACCGCCGGAGCCTGGTACTGTTCTCACGTCGGAAGCGCGAGCGACCGACAGGCCAACAGGCCCCCGTAGCTCAGGGGATAGAGCACCGCCCTCCGGAGGCGGGTGCGTAGGTTCGAATCCTACCGGGGGCACTTCGCAGGAAGTGCAAGTCAGGCCCAGATCAGTGGAGTTGATCCACGGATCTGGGCCTTTGTCGTATGCGGACGCGCGACCGGGTCCGGGCCCGGGTGGAGCCGGGTCCGGGTGGAGCCGGGTCCGGGCCCGGTGTCTCAGGAGGCGGCCGCCTCGGCCTGGGTGTACAGGTCCGCGATGGTGTGGTCGAAGAGGGCGCTGTACGAGATGTCGTCGGTGTCGCCGCCCTGCTGGTAGCCGCCGATCGCGCCGATCACGTCGCCGGTGGCGGTGTTGATCCACGGGCCGCCGCTGGTGCCGCCCGGGTAGGCCGGGCAGTGGACGACCCGCTGGTAGGCGCTCTGCTGCCCGGTGGTGTTGGTGCACAGGACGGGCGCCTCGGCGTCGGCGGGGTAGCCGTAGAGGCGGACGGTGGCGCCGAACGGCTCGTCGGTGCCCAGCCGGTTGCCGCCGACCACGTCCTCGACGTTGCGGCCGTTGCTGGGGGCGGTCTCCAGGATCGCGAAGTCCTCGTCCTCGTCGCCCTTCTGGGACCAGCCGGCGGTGGTGTGGATCGCGGTCACCCGCCAGGTGCCGTACGGGGCGGAGCCGTCGCGGTAGCCGGGGGCGAAGGTGACGCCGTCGGTGCTGCTGAGGCAGTGCGCGGCGGTCAGCAGCAGGTTGCCGGTGGCGCTGTGCAGCACGCTGGCGGTGCAGAAGTGGTCGCCGGCCGTCGGCGTGCCGCTGAACAGCGCGCCGACCGTCCCGGTCTCACGGTCGCCGGCCGGCGCCGGGGCGGTGGTGCCGAGCGCGACGTCGGCGGCGGTGGTGGTCGGGGCGGCCGGCGCGGCGGCGGGGGTGGCCGTCGCAGTGGCCGTCGGGTCGGCGGTCGGGGCCGCGGAGGGCGTGGGGGCCGCGACCGGGGCGGGCGGGGCGACCGCCGCCGGGTCGGTGGCCGGGACGGGCACGGCGGCACGGGTGCTGCGGGCCGCCTTCCCGGCGGCCGTCGTGTCGGACAGGTCCAGCCCGTGCGTCCCGGTCAGCACCGCGGCGACCGCCACCGCGGACAGCGCGGTGAACAGGGACGGGGCCAGGAGTCTGCGGCGGCGCGAACTCTCGCGGCGGTGCTTGCCCATGCCTGTCTCTCCTGCCGGGGCGGTCGGTGGCGTCGTTCGGTGAACGACTATGGCGCCTCAGCCTGGAAAGGGCGTGACCGGCTCCTTGGAGCTCGATGAGAAATACCGTCAGCGCGTCAGCACCGCGTCCAGTTCTGCGGCTCCGACGAAAGCGGTGTGCGTCCCGGCGGCGGTGCAGGCGAAGGCCCCGGCCACCGTACCGGCCCGGGCGCAGTCCAGCGGCGGGCGGCCCTGGAACCAGGCGTACAGGAAGCCGGACACGAAGGCGTCCCCGGCGCCGTTGGTGTCCACCACCGGACGGCCCGGGTCGACGGCCGGCAGCCGGCGCGGCGCCGGGTCGTCCCGGGTGAGCAGGTGGCAGCCCTCGGCGCCGGCGGTGGCGACGACCACCCGCGCGCGCCCCTCGGCGAGGATCGCGCGCATCACCTCCTCGTGGCGGCCGCGGCAGCCGGCCACCGAGAGGAAGACCAGGTCGGAGCCGAGCGCGTAGTCGCGGTGGTGCGGGTCGGCGCCGTCCCAGTCGTGCAGGTCGGTGGAGGTGGTGCGGCCGAGGCGGTGCAGGTCGCCGTACATGTCCCGGTTGACGCCGGTGATGGACAGGTGGACGTGCCGGCTGCGCTCGGCGTACGGCAGACAGAAGTCGCGCGGCAGCCGCAGGTCGGCGGGGTGGCGGCCGTCGAAGAAGGAGAACCGGCGGCCCTCCGGGTCCACCAGGTTGACCCCGCGCGGGGTGCCGTACGGGCTCACCAGGTGCGCGAAGTGCAGTCCGTGGCGCGCGTAGTGGGCGCGGACCAGGTCGCCCTGGGGGTCGTCGCCGAGGAAGTCGATGAACGCGGTGCGCAGGCCGAGGTGGTGGGCGCCGAGGGCGACGCCGTTGCCGGTGTGGCCGACGTAGTCCCGCACCGGCTCGACGAACCGCGAGTCGCCGGGCGGGAGTTCCAGCCGCTCGACCCGGACGATGGTGTCCACGCCGCTGCCGCCGACGACGAGCAGGTCGAACTCGGGCGCTGTGGCACTGGACGGCACGGTCTCGGGCAGCACGGCGGCGCCTCCTTGGTCCCTGGGCAGTGCCCAGGAGTCAAGCAGGCGCCGGAGGTTGACTGCAAGGACTTGCTGCAAATTTCAATCGGCGGGTGGCCGCTCCGGACCCGCCTCGGCCCGGACCTCGGCCCCGCTCTCGACGTTCGCCCGGACGTCGGCCCGGGCCACGGCCCGCGGGCTCGGCCGCCCGTCCACCGCCCGTACGGCGGACGCCGATGCCGCCCCGCCCTCGACGACGGTGGCCTCGACGGCGGTGGCCGCGACCGGCGTCGGCCGGTGGTCGATCATCAGCACCGCGACCAGCGCGGCCGCCAGCAGCACGCCCATCGCCACCCAGGTCGCGACGACGTAGCCGTGTACCGCGCCCTGGGCGCGCACCGCCGGGTCGGCGGCGATCCGGGTGGCCAGGAAGCTCGCGGTGGCGCTCGCGGCGACCGTGTTCAGCAGCGCGGTGCCGACCGAACCGCCCACCTGCTGCGCCGAGTTGATGGTGGCCGAGGCCGCGCCGGCCTCGTTCGGGGCGACCCCGAGGGTGGCCAGGCTCATGGCCGGCATGAACACCAGGCCCATGCCGAAGCCGATCAGCAGTTCGGCGGGCAGCACCATGCCGGCCCACGGGCTGTCCACCCGCATCTGGGTCAGCCAGGCCATGCCGCCCGCGGCGAGCAGCAGGCCGGGGCCGATCAGGTTCCGGGACGGCACCCTGGTCATCATCCGGGCCGCGAAGCCCGTCGAACTCAGCACGATGGCGACCGTCATGGGCAGGAAGGACAGGCCGGACACGATCGGCGAGAAGTGCTTGATGGCCTGGAGGTAGTAGGTCAGGAACAGGAAGAGGCCGAACATGCCGACCATCGCCAGGCCCACCGAGAGCGCGCCGCCGCCGCGGTTGCGGTCGGCGACGATGTGCAGCGGCAGCAGCGGGTGCGCGGTGCGCCGTTCGACCAGGACGAACGCCGCGAGCAGCGCCACGCCCAGGACCAGCGGGCCGATCACCAGGCCGTCGCCCCAGCCCCTGGTCACGGCCTCGGAGGTGCCGTAGACGATCGCCAGCAGGCCGCCGCAGCCGAGCAGCGCCCCGGGCAGGTCCAGCCGCAGCCGGCGGCCCTTCCCGACGTGGTCGCGCTTCAGCACGTTGAAGGCCGCGAAGGCGGTGACGGCGGCGATCGGCACGTTGACGAACAGGCACCAGCGCCAGTCCAGGTACTCGGTCAGCAGGCCGCCGGCGATGAAGCCGATCGCGGAGCCGCCGCCGGCGATCGCGCCGAAGATGCCGAAGGCCGTACTGCGCTCCCGCGGATCGGAGAAGGTGGTGGAGAGCAGCCCCAGCGCGGAGGGGGCGAGCAGGGCGCCGAAGGCGCCCTGGAGGGCGCGGGCGCCGAAGAGCATGGCGGGGCCGACCGCCGCACCGCCGAGGGCGGAGGCGAGGGCGAAGCCCAGCAGGCCGACGGTGAAGACGCGCTTGCGGCCGAAGAGGTCGCCCAGCCGGCCGCCGAGCAGCAGCAGGCCGCCGAAGGCCAGCGTGTAGGCGGTGATCACCCACTGCCGGTCGGCGTCCGAGATGCCCAGGTCCCGTTGGGCGGACGGCAGTGCGATGTTCACGATGGTGATGTCGAGCACGATCATGAGCTGGGCGGTGGCGATGACGGCCAGCGCCCACCAGCGGCGGCGGTCCGCGTCCTCATGACCGGCGACGGTTCTCGCAGTCACTGGTCGAGCCTTCCGGAGTGGGGCGGAGAGGTCACGCAGTCGCCTTCCAGCCAAACCCCGCTCCGGACGGATGGCAAGGAAAAACCTCACCAAATCAGACCTTCGGGACAAAAGAACCAGGCCCCCGGGACTGCGGACCGAGTCCCGGGGGCCTGGTTCCACGGCTCGCGCCGCGTGGTGGCTCAGAGCGCCGAGAGCTCCTCGACCAGGTCGTCCAGCCCCAGCGAGCCCTGCGAGAGCGCCGCCATGTGCCAGGCCTTGAGGTCGAACTCCTCGCCGCGCGCCTCGTGCGCCGCCTTCGCCGCCGCCCGGCCGCGCAGCCAGGCGCGCTCGCCCAGCTTGTAGCCGATCGCCTGGCCGGGCAGGCCCAGGTAGCGGACCAGCTCGCTGTCCAGGAAGTCGGCGGACAGGCCGCAGTACAGGCCGAAGAACTCCCGGGCGTGCTCCGGGGCGACCGGCTCGCCCGGCCGGTACGGGGAGTCCGCCGGGAAGTCCAGGCCCACGTGCATGCCGATGTCGACGATGACCCGCAGCGCGCGCATCATCTGCGCGTTGAGGTAGCCCAGGCGGTGGCCCGGGTCGGTGAGGTAGCCGAGCTCGTCCATCAGGCGCTCGGCGTACAGCGCCCAGCCCTCCAGGTTGGCGCTCACCCCGCCGAGGCTCACCTGGTAGGTGGAGAGCCGGTCGGCGACGTAGTTCCACTGCGCGAGCTGGAGGTGGTGGCCCGGGACGCCCTCGTGGTACCAGGTGGAGACCAGGTCCCAGACCGGGAAGCGGTCCCGGCCGACCAGCGGCAGCCAGGTCCGCCCGGGACGGCTGAAGTCCAGCGAGGGCGCGGTGTAGTACGGCGCGGCGGCGCTGCCCGCCGGGGCGATCCTCGACTCGACCCGGGTGACCGGCTCGGCCAGGTCGAAGTGGGTGCCCTGGAGGTCCCGGACGGCCTGGTCCATCAGGCCCTGGAGGTACTCCCGGGCGGCCTCGGCGCCCTCGATCGCCGGGCCGTCCGACTCCAGCCAGCGCATCGCCGCGAGCGGACCCGCGCCCGGCAGGACCTTCTCGGCCTCGGTCTCCATCTGCGCCAGCAGGTCGTGGAACTCGCTCCAGGCCCAGGCGTAGGCCTCGTCGAGGTCCAGGTCGGCACCGGTCCAGTAGCGCACCCAGCGGACGTAGCGCTCCCGGCCCGCGGTGTCCGGGGCGCCGGCCGCGGCCGGGCCGTACACGTCGCGCAGCCAGTCCCGCAGCTCCGCCAGCGCCTCGGCGGCGGCCACCGCGTGCTTCGACAGCTCGGGGTGCAGACCCTCCGGCGCGCCCTGGACGAAGGTGCCGAACCAGGCGCCGGGCACCCGCTCGGCGGCGGGCGCGTCCTCGCCCAGCCACTCGGCGAACTGCCCGAGCACCGTGGCCACCTGGCGCGGGCCGGACAGCAGGCCGCGCTCGACGCCCTCCGTCAACGTGCGCCGGTACTGCGCGAACGCCTCCGGGAGCCGCGCCATCCGGCGGCCGATCACCTGCCACTCGGCCTCGGTGTCGGTGCCCATCAGGGTGAAGGACTCCCGCACGTCGTGCACCGGGGAGCCCAGGTTGCGCAGCGAGCGGAAGTTCTCCCCCGCCTCGTGGACGGCGAGTTCGGCGGTCAGCCGCTCGCGCAGCAGCCGGGCGCAGCGGCGCTCCGCCTCGTCGTCGGCGGCACCGGCCCGCTCGGCCTCGTCGAGCTTCGCCAGGGTGCGGCGGGCGAGGTCGGCGACGGCCTCGGGACCGGCCGGGGAGAGGTCGGGAAGCCGGTCGTCGTCAAGGTTGAGACCGAGGTACACCGCGGTCAGCGGGTCGAGCTCGGCCAGTTCGCGGACGTGGTCGTCGGCGATGCGGCGAGGGGTGGCGCCGTCGGCGGTGATCAGTTCTTCACGCATTCGGACATCATTTCGTGGCGCGGCAGCTTTGCAACCCCTTTGCGAGCCGGGTTCGCCTGCGAAAATCCGTTCGGCGCGACCGGATCCGATCCGTCCGGCGCCCATTACGCTTGGCCGCCATGGAAGCCAGCCCCGCCCCGGCCGCACCCGAGCCGCGCCCGCGCCGCACCGGCTACCGGCGGCTGCCGGTCCAGCAGCGGCGCGAGCAGCTGATCGCGGTCGCCCTGGAGCTGTTCGCCTCCCGGCCGCCCGAGGAGGTGGGCCTGGACGACGTCGCCGAGGCCGCCGGGGCCTCCCGCCCGCTGGTGTACCGCTACTTCGCGGGCGGCAAGCAGCAGTTGTACGAGGCCGCGCTGCGCACCGCGGCGGACGAGCTGAGCAGCCGCTTCGCGCTGCGGCTGAGCGGGACGCCGTCCGAGCAGCTGTCGGCGGTGCTGGACGGCTACTTCGCCTTCGTGGCCGAGCACGACGCGGGCTACTCGGCGCTGCTGCGCGGCGGTTCGGTGGTGGAGACGGCCCGCACCTCGGCGATCGTGGACGACGTCCGGCGGGAGGCGCTGCGCCGGACGCTGCGCCACCTGGGCGTGCGGGAGGCCGGGCCGCGGCTGACGCTGCTGGTGCGCTCCTGGATCGCGGTGGTCGAGGGCGCGTCGCTGAGCTGGCTGGACGAGGGGCGCGCGCTGCCGGTGGCGGAGCTGCGCGACTGGCTGGTGGACCAGTTCACGGCGATGGCGGCGGCGACGGCGCTGCACGACCCGCAGACGGCCGAGGTGCTGGCGGGGGTGCTGGCGCTGGAGGGGCCGCGGCCGGAGCGGGCGGAGCGGCTGCGGGCGGTGCTGGGCGGCGGCTCCTAAGGCGGCGCGGCCGCACCCGAGCGGTCCCGGCGCCCCTCCCGACCCCCGTGCCAAGGGTCGGGGCGGCCTGCGTGATTACGCCTTGCCGAGCACCTGGCGCTGGCGGCCGAGCCCGTCGACCTCGATCTCGACCACGTCGCCCGGGGCGAGGTACGGCGTGCCGGGGCGGCCCAGGGTGACCCCCGCCGGGGTGCCGGTGATGACCACGTCGCCGGGCTCCAGCACCATGAACCGGCTCGCGTAGCGGACCAGTTCGAGCACCGGGAAGACCATCTCCGCGGTGCTGCCGTGCTGCCGCCGCTCGCCGTTGACCCACAGCCGCAGGGTCAGCGCCTGCGGGTCGGCCACCTCGTCGGGGGTGACCAGCCAGGGCCCGAGCGGGGTGAAGGTCTCCGCCGACTTGCCCTTGTCCCACTGGCCGCCGCGCTCGAACTGGAAGGCCCGCTCGGTGACGTCGTTGGCGATCGTGTACCCGGCGATCACCCCGGCCGCCTCGGCGTGCGAGTCCAGGTAGCGGGCGGTGCGGCCGATCACGACGGCCAGCTCGGCCTCGTAGTCGGTCTTCTCGCCGCCGCGCGGCACCAGCACCTCGTCGTACGGGCCGACCACGGTGGAGCCCGGCTTGAGGAAGATGACCGGCTCGGCCGGGATCGCGGCCCCGGCCTCGGCCGCGTGGTCGCGGTAGTTGAGCCCGATGCCGACCACCTTGCCCGGCCGGGGCACCGGTGCGCCCACCCGCAGGCCGTCGAGGTCCAGCACCGGCAGGACGCCGGCGGCCGCGTCCCGGGCCAGTGCGGCCGGGTCCAGCCCGGCCAGGAAGGCCCCGTCGAGGTCGCGGGTCCGCCCCGAGAGGTCGTACGCGGTGCCGTCCTCACCCAGGACGACCGGGCGCTCGGCGCCCGCGGGTCCGACGCGCAGGAGCTTCATCGATCCGTCACCAGCCTTTCGTCGCAGCTCACCGGGGCGGCCCGGAGGCCGCTCCCGAGTCCGGCAACGAGGTATACCAACGCGCCGGGGCGGCGGGCCAGACCGTCCCGATGGGCGAAATCCTCCCGGTTGGCGCTCCGGCCGCCGCCCCGGCTCGGCGGCCCGCACGGTTGACACCCCGGGGGCCGACCGTGCGGAGGCGGCTCAGCCGTCCTGCGCGCCGCCGCCGAGCAGCGCCGCCAGGGCGACGGCCCGCGGCCGGCCCGGGCCGAGCCGGGCGGCCTCCCGCTGCCAGTGCGCGAGGTCGCGCCGGGCGTCCGCCCGGGCCTCCGGGGTGGCACCGGGCACCTGGGCCAGTTCGTCCAGCAGGGCGGCGGCCGCGCCCGGGCTGCCGTCCCGGGCCAGCCAGAGGGCCAGGTCGTGGCAGGTGCGCAGGGTGCGCGGGTCCTCCGGGCCGCAGATCCGGGCGAAGTCGGGGACGAGCGCGGTGAGGATCTCCACCGCCTCCGCGGCCTCGCCGGCCTCCCCGTGCCGCCAGGCCCGGTCGGCCCGCCGGCGCAGCTGCTCCGGGCTGGGGTCGTCCGGGCGCAGCATCCCGGGCCGGATGGCGCGCAGCCGCTCCAGCACCTCGGCGGCGCCGGCCGGCCGCTGTCCGGGCCGCTTGGCGAGCAGTTCGGCGACCAGCCCGGCCAGGGCCGGGTCCTTGCCGCGCACCCGGGGCGGGACTTCCTCCAGGTGCTTGTACATGTACTCGGCGGCCGAGGCGGCGCGGAACGGGCGGGTGCCGGTGCAGACCTCGTACAGCATGATGCCGAGCGCGTAGAGGTCGGCCCGGCCGTCCACCGGGCCGCCGGACCAGCACTCGGGCGCCAGGTACGGGACGGTGCCGACCACGTTGCCGGTGGAGGTGAGCCGGACGGTCTGGGTGACCAGTCGGGCGATGCCGAAGTCCAGGACCTTGGCCCGCTCCCCGTCCTCCACGATCATCACGTTCTCGGGCTTGATGTCCCGGTGGACGATCCCCGAGCGGTGCGCGGCGTCCAGCGCCTTGCACACGTGCCGCATCCAGCGCAGCCCCTGCTTGTGGTCCGGCTGGCCGTCCTTGAGCACCTCGGACAGCGCCCGGCCGCGGACCAGCTCCATCACCAGGTACGGGATCTTCCCGGAGCCGGACTCCGTCCACCCGTAGTCGTACACGGTGACGATGTGCGGGTTGTTGAGGCCGCCGGCCGTCCGGGCCTCGCGGACGAACCGGCTGACCGCCTCCCGGTCGGTGGCGTGCTCGGCGAGCAGCACCTTGACCGCGACCGGCCGGTCGATGGTCGTGTCGGTCGCCCGCCAGACCACGCCGAAGCCGCCCCGGCCCAGCTCCTGCTCCAGCCGGAAGCGGCCGCCGAGCACCTCGCCCTTCTCCATTCCCTCCCCCAACCCGACCGCGCCCGCTCGGCGTTCGCCGCCGGAGGGGTCGGAGGGGTCACCATAGCGGCGGGCGGGGACGAACGGGTGAACGAGCCGGGCCCACTTCCGATGGCTACGGCTTGGGCAGTCCGGGCGGGTTGATCTCGGAGCTCTTCACGGCCTCGTTGTCCAGGCCCCAGCGCTTGAGCACCTGCCCGTACGTGCCGTTCCTGATCACCTCGTCGATCGCCCCGTTCAACGCCTTGACCAGGCCGTTGTCCTTCCGGGTGGTCGCCGCGATCTTGCCGAGGACGTCCGCGCCGCCGCCCGAGTAGGTGCCGACGACCTCGGTCTCGCCGGTCTGCACGGCGTGGAAGGCCAGACTGGGGTTGGGGCCGGTGTAGACCTCGATCCGGCCGGAGGAGAGCGCCAGGTAGTACTCGGTGCCCTGGAAGTACTTGATGTCGATCGGCTTGAGGCCATTCCTGACGTTCTCCTCGCTCCAGGAGACCAGCAGCTTCTCCTGGTTGGTGCCGGTGGCGACGCCGACCGCCTTGCCCGCGAGGTCCCTGGGGCCGGTGACCTTGAGGCCGCCGCCCTTCTTCGCCTCGAAGCCCAGGACGTCCAGCCGGTAGGTGGCGAAGTCGTACTTCTCCTTGCGCGCCTCGGTGACGGTGATGTTGGACAGGCCGACGTCGTACTTGCCGCTGTCCAGGCCGACGAAGATGTTCTCCCAGGAGACCGGGTTGAACTCGACCTTGAGGCCGAGCACGTTGCCGATCAGGAGGGCGAGGTCCGGTTCGACGCCGATGATGGTCTTGTCGTCGTTGGCGTAGAAGTCCAGCGGCGGGGTGGAGCCGATGGAGTCGACGACGCTTAGCGTCCCCTTCCGTCTGATCTCCTCCGGGACCAACGCGGCGATCGCGTCGACCTTGGGCGTGGTGACCCGTTCCTGATTCGGCGACAGGTTCACCACCGTGCCGTCCGGCGCGGTGCTGCCCTTGGCCGGGGCGAGCTCCCCCGCCGCGCCCGTGGCGCCGCTGCCGCAGCCGGCCAGGACGAGGGCTGCGGTGAGCGCGGCGGCGGTCACGAGGGCGCGACGGGGTAGGGACATGGCGGAACTCCTGCTCGGTGAAGGGGGGTTGGGGAAAGAGGGGGTCAGAGGACCTTGGCCAGGAAGGCCCGGGTGCGCTCGTGCCGCGGCCGGTCCAGGACCTCGGCGGGCGGGCCCTGCTCGACCACCACGCCGCCGTCCATGAAGACCACGGTGTCAGCGACCTCGCGGGCGAAGCCGATCTCGTGGGTGACCACGATCATCGTGGTGCCGCTGCGGGCCAGGTCCTTGATGACGTCCAGCACCTCGCCGACCAGCTCCGGGTCGAGCGCCGAGGTCGGCTCGTCGAACAGCAGCACCTTCGGCTCCAGCGCCAGCGCCCGGGCGATCGCCACCCGCTGCTGCTGCCCGCCGGACAGCTGCCGGGGGTAGGCGGCGGCCTTGTCGGCCAGCCCGACCCGCTCCAGCAGCGCCAGCGCCGTCGCCCTGGCCTCGGCCCGGGGGCGGCGCAGCGCGGAGACCGGCGCCTCGACCAGGTTCTCCAGCACGGTGAGGTGCGGGAACAGGTTGAAGTTCTGGAACACGAAGCCGATGCCGGTGCGCTGGCGCAGCACCTCGCGCTCCTTGAGCTCGTACAGCCGGTCGCCGGAGCGGCGGTAGCCGATCAGCTCGCCGTCGATGGCGACGTGGCCGCGGTCCAGCTTCTCCAGGTGGTTGATCGCGCGCAGCAGGGTGGACTTGCCGGAGCCGGACGGGCCGAGCACCACGGTCACCGAGCCGGCCGGGACGTCCAGGTCGACCCCGCGCAGCACCTCCAGCCGGCCGAAGCTCTTGTGCAGGCCGCGGACCTGCACCATCGGGGCGGCCGGGGTCGGGGCGGCCGGGCTCGGCTCGGGCTTCGTCAGGGTGGTCACGACTGTCCTCCGGGGGTACGGGCGGCGGCGGGCCGGGTGCGGTCCGGCAGGCTCCGGGCGAAGGCCCGGACACGCTGCCACGGGGTGGGCGGCGGGGTGCGCTGGGCGCCGCGGGCGAAGTGGCGCTCGACGTAGTACTGGCCGACCGAGAGCACGGTGGTCAGCAGCACGTACCAGACGGTGGCGACCATCAGCAGCGGCACCACCCGGCCGGTGCGGCCGTAGACCACCTGGGCCTGGTAGAAGAGCTCGCCGATGGCCATCACGTAGACCACCGAGGTGCCCTTGAGCAGCGAGATCACCTCGTTGGCGGCGGCCGGCAGGATGCCGCGCATGGCCTGCGGCAGCACGATCCGCCGGCCCTGCCGCCAGCGCGGGATGCCGAGTGCGGCGGCGGCCTCGCGCTGGCCGGCGTCCACCGCGATGATGCCGCCGCGGATGATCTCGGCGGCGAACGCGGCCTGGTGCAGCCCGAGGCCGAGCACCGCCGCGCCGAGCGCGCTGAGCACGCCGACCGTCTCGACCTCGCCGAAGGTCGGGCCGAACGGGATGCCGATCCCGAACCGCTTGTACAGGTAGGAGAGGTTGAACCAGAACACCAGCTGGACGATCAGCGGGATCGAGCGGAACACCCACACGTAGGCCCAGGCGATGGAGCGCAGGATCGCGCTGCGGGACAGCCGCATCGCGGCCACCACGGTGCCCAGAAGGAAGCCCAGCACCGTGCCGTAGGCGGTGAGTTCGAGGGTCCGTCCGATCGCCCGGAGGATGGTGTCGGCGGTGAAGTAGAGCCGGAAGGTGGCCCAGTCCCAGCCGGGGTTGGTGGCCAGGCCGTGGGCGAACTGGGCGAGCACGACCAGCGCGGCGATCCCGGCGGCCCAGCGCCAGGGGTGCCGGGCGGGGACGGTGCGCAGGCCGGCCAGCCGGTCGAGGTCGAGGGCGGCGGCCGGGGCCGGCCGGCTGGGCGGGGCCGCGCTGGTCCCGGTGGTGGCGGTGGTGGCGGTGGTCATCGGGGGTCTCCTTCGCTCGGGCCGGCGCTCAGGCGTGCTCGGGCGGGCTGATCTGCGACTCCTTGATCGCCGACTCGGCGACCCCCCACTTGCGCAGGATCCGCTCGTACGTCCCGTCCTTGATCAGCTGGTTGACCGCCGCCTGGAGGGCCGGGGCGAGCTTCGAGCCCTTCTTCAGGGCGAAGCCGACGTCGAGGCGGTGGAACTCGTTGAGGAAGCGGGTCCCGGAGGCCTCCTGCGCGACCTGGTGGCGCAGGCCGTTGATGGTGGACATCTCGATGTCCACCCGGCCCTGCTGGAGGCTGGTCAGCAGGGCGCCGCTCTCGCTGAACGCCTTGACCTCGTACGGCTTCTTCCCGGCGTCGGTGCAGACGCTCTTCCGGCTGTTGAGGGTGGTCTCGAAGGTGGTGCCGGCGCCGGTGCCGATGGTCAGTCCGCACAGCTGGACCAGGTCGGTGACCGGCTGGATCGCGGTGTTGTCCTTCTTCACCGCGAAGCCCTGGCCGTCGTCGATGTAGGTGACGAAGTCGATGGTCTTCAGCCGGGCCGCGGTGACCCCGAAGTTGCCGGTGCCGACGTCGTACTTCCCGCTGTCCAGGGCGGGCAGGATGGTCTCGAAGGCGGCCTGCTCGCGCTGCACGGTCAGGCCGAGCAGCTTGGCCACCGCGTCGGTGAAGTCCACGTCGATCCCGGCGGGCTTCCGGTCGGCCTGGTCGGTGTAGAAGGCGCTGGGCGGCGTGCCGAAGGACGAACCGAACCTGATCGTGCCGGCGGCGCGGACGTCCTCGGGCAGCAGCGCGGCGGCGGCCTGCGAGGTCCTGAGGCCGGAGACGAGGTCCTCGGTGGCGGCGGCGGACGGACCGCCCGCCGCCGCGCCCGCGATCTTCGGGTCCGAGCCGCAGGCGGCCAGGGCCAGGACCGGCAGCAGGGCGGCGGTCGCGAGCAGGCGGCGGCGGACGGTGCTGGTTCTCACGGGGGGCCTTTCAGGGAGTGTGGGCCAGAACGGGCGACTGCGGTCCGAGGACTGGCAGCCGCTTCTCGAAGGGGAGCGGGCCGATGGTCAGCGGATCGGCCGAGACGTCGAACAGCGGGGTGTAGCCGGCCGCCAGGTAGAGGTTCCTGGCCTCGGGCTGGCGCGGCCCGGTGGTGAGGTAGAACCGGGTGTAGCCGGCCGCGACGGCCGTCCGCTCCAGCTCGGCCAGCACCCGGCGGGCCAGGCCCCGGCGGCGGTGCGCGGAGTGCGTCCACATCCGCTTCACCTCGGCGGTGCGCTCGTCGTAGCGCTTGTACGCGCCGCCGGCCACCGGTTCGCCGTCCTCCAGCAGGAGCAGCAGCACGCCGTGCGGCTCGGCGAAGGCCTCGCCCGGGTAGCGGGTCATCTCCTGGTGCGCCTCGGGGCCGTACCGGGTGACGTACTCGTGGGTGAGCTCGCGCAGCAGCGGTTCGACCAGGGGGTCGTCGACGGACGCCTTGCGGAACTCCCACCCGCCGGCCGCGCTCACGCCTGCGCCGCGATCAGCTGGTGGCGGTCGCGCTCGGCCCGCTCGGCCCGGGCGGCCCCGGCCTTGGCGGCGTCCCGCTTGGCGACCTCCTCGCGGACGATCGGGATGACGTACCGGCCGAAGTCGATCGCGTCGTCCAGCAGGTGGTAGCCGCGCGCGGAGAGGATGTCCACGCCGAGGTCGTAGTAGTCGAGCAGCGCCTGGGCGACCGTCTCCGGGGTGCCGACCAGCGCGTTGGAGTTGCCCGCCCCGCCGGTCGCCGCGGCGGTCGGGGTCCACAGCGCGCGGTCGTAGCGCTCGCCGGCCTCGGCGATCTCGATCAGCCGCCGGGAGCCGGTGTTCTCGGGCGTCACGGCCTCGGGGGTGGTCCCCGGCCGGTCGGCGCCCCGGCGGGCCCGGATCGCGGCCACCGTCCGGTGCGCCTTCTCCCAGGCCAGCGCCTCGGTCGGCGCGATGATCGGCCGGAACGCCACCTGGATCCGCGGCACGTCGGTGCGCCCGGCGGCCCGGGCCGCCTCCCGCACCCGCTCGATCTGCTCGGCGGTGCGGGCCAGCGGCTCGCCCCACAGGCAGTAGACGTCCGCCTCGGCGCCGCCGGCCGCGTAGGCCGCGTCCGAGGAGCCGCCGAAGGAGACCCCGGGGCGCGGCTGCTGCACGGGGAAGACGTCCGAGACGAAGTCGTTGAAGCGGTAGTGCGGGCCCTCGTGGTCGAAGGGCTCCCGGCTGGTCCAGGCCTTCTTGACGATGCCGATGTACTCGCGGGTGCGCTCGTAGCGCTGGTCCTTGGTCAGGAAGTCGCCCTCGCGCTGCTGCTCGTGGTCGTTGCCGCCGGTGATGAAGTGGACGGTCAGCCGGCCGTCGCTGATCCGGTCGAGCGTCGCGAAGGTCTTGGCCGCGAAGGTCGGGTAGGAGACGTTCGGCCGGTGCGCCAGCAGGATCTGGAGGCGGTCCAGGTGCGAGGCGAGGAAGGCCGCCGCGGCCGCCGGCTCGGGGGCGCCGGCCCCGTACGCGAAGAGCACCCGGTCCCAGCCGTGGTCCTCGTGCGCCCGGGCCAGCCGCAGGGTGTAGTCGCGGTCGAAGGCGGCGGTGGTGCGGGCGGTGGTCTCCGAACCGTCGCCGGTGGCGGCGATGCCGAGGAATTCGACGGGCATGGCGGAACCTTTCGGGGTGGGTGGAGGTCCGGTGGACCGCGGGTGGGCGGCACCGGAGGCGGCCGCGGCGGGGCGGCCGTCGAGCGGGTGACGGTGGGAGGGGTGCGGGAGCGGAGGTACCGGACGACGGGAGGGCCGGAGCGCGGGAGGGCCGGAGCGCAGTGCGGGGTCATCGGCGGCAGCGGGGGCCTGACGCGTCGCCGGTCGTCGACGACGGATCCGGCCGCGACGGGGCGGTCCGAGGGAGGGCTCTCCCCGCCGGGGGATCAGGCCGGACGGGCGGCCCGCTGCCGGGTCAGCCGCGACACGCCGCGGACCACACCCGACCGAAGTCGATGTGGTCGCGGGTGACCAGGGGCTGCTCGGCGTACATGGCCCCAAGTTGAACAGTCGGCCGATCGGTACGTCAACCATCCATCATTGCCGCACTGTTGCGATCTCCTGTCGGTTTTTCGACGCGCTTCGACGAAGCCGTCCGGCACCCCCGACCACCCTTGACAGCCGTCGATCGCGCGTGCGTACGATCGACGCGGAGTGCAGTGCCACGCGCCGGCCGTGTTGAGGGACACGGGCCGCCGCCCCCGTACGTGACCACCGCCGTACCTCTTCCCGCCCGCACTCCGCCCAGGAGCCGCCGCCATGGCCACCCCGCAGGACGTCCTGCCCGCCCCCGCCCTCCTCGACCGCCCCGACGCGCCGCCCGCCCCCGAGGCCCGGATCGTCGCCCGCCGCAAGCCCGGCCAGTGGGCCGCGGCCGCCGTCGCCCTGCTGCTGGCCGCGATGGCGGTCAACTCGGTGGTCCGCAACAAGGCCTTCCAGTGGAGCGTGGTCGCCGACTGGTTCACCGCCCGCTCCGTGCTCGACGGCCTCGCCCTGACCCTCTGGCTGACCGCCGCCACCCTCGCCCTCGGCTTCGTGCTCGGCACCGTCCTCGCCACCATGCGACTGTCCGACAACCCCGTTCTGCGCACGCTCAGTTGGGGATACATCTGGGTGTTCCGCTCCACCCCGCCACTGGTGCAGCTGCTGTTCTTCTTCAACATCGGCGCGCTCTACCCGACCCTCGGCCTGGGCATCCCGTTCGGCCCCGAGTTCGTCACGGTCAAGACCGTCAACCTGATGGGCCCCACCCTCACCGCCGTCATCGGCCTCACCCTGCTGGAGACCGCGTACGCCGCCGAGGTGATCCGCGGCGGCATCCTCTCCGTCGACCGCGGCCAGCTGGAGGCGGCGGCCGCGCTCGGGCTCGGCCGGTGGCGGGTGCTGCGCCGGATCGTGGTGCCGCAGGCGATGCGGGCGATCGTGCCGACCGCCGGGAACATGCTGATCGGCGCGCTCAAGGGCACCAGCATCGTCAGCGTGCTGGCCGTCTCCGACCTGCTCTACTCGGTGCAGCTGGTCTACCTCCAGTCGTACCAGGTCATCCCGATGCTGATGGTCGCCACCATCTGGTACCTGGTGGTCACCACCCTGCTGTCCATCGGGCAGTACTACGTGGAGCGCCGCTTCGCCCGGGGCGCCACCCGCGACGGCCTGCCGCCCACGCCGCTGCAGCGGGCCCGCACGGCCCTCGTCAAGGTGGTGCGGGCATGACGGAGCTCGTCATCGTCGGCGCCGGCCCGCGCGGCACCGGGCTGCTGGAGCGGATCGCCGCCAACGCCGCCGAACTCCTGCCCGCCGAGCGGCCGTTGGCGATCCACCTGGTCGACCCGTACCCGCCGGGCGCGGGCCGGATCTGGCGCCACGACCAGTCCCCGCTGCTGCGGATGAACTCGATGGCCGAGGACGTCACCATGTTCACCGACGAGCGCTCCACCCTCGAAGGACCGGTCCGCCCCGGCCCCTCGCTCGCCGAATGGGCGCCCCGGCAGGAGGAGTTCGCGCCCTACCGGGAGGTCGCCGACCCGGCCGTCCGGGCCGAGCTGCGCACCCTCGCCCCCACCGACTTCCCCACCCGCCGGGCCCAGAGCGCCTACCTGGACTGGGTGTTCCGCCGCGCCGTCGCCGAACTGCCGGCGCACGTCACGGTCACCGTCCACCGCGACACCGTCCACCGGATCGAGGGCCCGGCCGACGGCCCGCAGACCGTCCGCCTCGGCGACCGGACCCTCGCCGCCGACCACGTCGTGCTCACCCTCGGCCACCTCGACTCCGTCCCGCACCCGCGCTACGCCGCCGACGCCCGGTTCGCCGCCCGGCACGACCGCTTCCACCTCCCGCCCGCCTACTCCGCCGACGCGGCCGACGACCTGGCCGCCCTCGCCCCCGGCGAACACGTGCTGCTGCGCGGCCTCGGCCTCGCCTCGGTGGACCTGGTCGCCCTGCTCACCGAGGGCCGCGGCGGCCGCTTCGAGCCCACCGGGGACGGGCCCGCGCTGCGCTACCACCCCTCGGGCCGCGAGCCGGTGCTCCACCTCGGCTCCCGGCGCGGCGTCCCGTACCACTCCAAGACCGGCTACCGGCTCCAGGGGCCGCCCGCCCCGCTCCCCCGGTACTTCGACGAGGCCGCCGTGGACGCCGTGCTCGCCACCGGCGGACAGCTCGAACTGCGGCGCGACTTCTGGCCGTTGATGGCCAAGGAGATCGCCTTCGGGCACTACCACGAGCTGTTCCACGCCCACCCCGGGCGCACCGCCCTGCCCTGGCCGGAGTTCCTCGCCCGCTACGACCGGCACGCCTGGTACTCCCCCGAACTCGCCGCCCTGGTCGCCGAGGCCGTCCCCGACCCGGCCGACCGGATCGACTTCGAACGGCTCGACCACCCGCTGGCCGGGCTCGAACTCGGCACCGACGAGGAGCTCCAGGCGCACCTGCGCGGGTACGTCACCGCCGACGCCGACCGCCGCGCCGACCCCGCGCACAGCGCCGACCTCGGCGCCTTCCTCGCCCTGCTCTCGCTGTTCGGCCGGCTCCCCCGGGTCGTCGCCAGCGGCCGGCTCACCGCCCGCTCCCTCGCCGAGGAGGTGGACGAGTGGTTCTTCGGCTACTTCAGCTTCCTCGCCTCCGGCCCGCCCGGGTTCCGGCTGCGCCAGCTGCTCGCCCTCTCCGAGGCCGGGGTGGTGCGCTTCCTCGGCGCGGACGTACGGATCGAACGGGACGAGGCGAGCGGCACCTGGCGGGCCTCCGGCGCCACCGTGCCCGGCCACCACGTCACCGCGACGGCCCTGGTCGAGGCGTACCTGCCCAAGCACGCGCTGGCCCGCACCCTGGACCCGGTGCTCGGCGAACTGCACCGCACCGGACGGATCGTCGAGGAGGTGGTCACCGACCCGGACTACACCCACCGCTCCGGCCTGGTCACCATCGCCGCCGGCGACAGCCGGCTGCTGGACCCGGCCCTCGGCGGCGCCCCGCACCCGCGCCGCACCGCCCTCGGCCCGCACACCAGCCTGCGCGCGGCCGCCGCCTTCGCCCGCCCCCGCACCGACGCCCCCGGCTTCCGGCAGAACGACGCCGCCGCCCGCGCCCTGCTCCGGGCCCTGGCCGCGCTCCCGGCGGCCGCCCCGGCGCTGGCGGCGTGCGCACGGTGACGGCGGTATCGGCCTGAGCACCGCGGCGACGGCACCGGCGTGGCCTGGGCGCCGTGGCGGCGGCGCTCAGGCTCCGAAGATCTCCTCCACCAGGTCCTCGTCCGAGACGTGGTCCGGCGCGTCGAACACCACGTCCGCGACGCCCTTCAGGCCGATCCCCCGGTCCAGCGCGTCCATGCAGGCCCGGGCCTGCTCGTCGGTGGCGAAGTCCCACACCCGCAGCCGCCGCACCAGCACCAGCGCCTCCATCGGGCTCATCCGCGGCGTCCGGCGGCGCGGCCCCGGCCCCTTGCGGCCGGCCTCGGCCAGCTGCCGTTGGTACCCGGCCAGGTCCTGCCAGGCCTGCACGGTGCTCGGGTGCTGCTCGCCCAGCACCCGGGCGAGGTCCGGCAGCAGCCCGTGCAGCTGGATCACCGCGCCCTGCGGGTCACCCCGGTTGGCCTGGTGCAGCGCGAGGTCGTGCCGGGCCTTCAGGACCCGGGGGTCGTACGGGCCCCAGGCGGCGTGCAGGTCGGGCAGCAGCTCGTGCATCAGCCGGATCGTGGTGATCGGCGCACCGCTCTCGCCGACGCACCAGACCAGGTGGTAGCGGGCGCCGAGGGTGTCCGGGTCGAGCGGGCCGAGCGCCGAGCGCATGTCGCCCACCAGGGCGGTCAGCAGCCGGATCGCGCCGTTCAGGTCCCCGGTCCGGCTGAGGTACCAGGCGAAGTCCCGCCAGGTGCACAGGGTGTCCCGGTCGCTCGCGCCGAGCACGGTCACGCACTCCTGGGCGACGGTCTGCAGGAGCATCGCCGACTCGCCGGCCGTCGCCGCCCGGTACGCGGCCGACCGGCGCTCGCGCAGCCCGGCCCGTACGGCCTCGGAGGGCGGCGCGGCCGTCACCGGCGGCGTGGTCAGCGGCGGCAGCACCGACGGGACGGCGGGCGGCGCGGCGGGAACGGGAACGGCAGGCGGGGGAACGGCAGGCGGGGGAACTGCGGGCGGCACGGCGGGCGGGGGAACGGCGGGCGCGGGGACGACCGGCGGGGCGCTCGGCGGAGGCGGCACCACCGGTGCCGGACGCTCCACCACCGTCGGCACCGGCGCCGGCGCACCCGCCCGGCCGCCCGCCCACCCGGCCAGCTCGGCGAGCCGCCGCTCGACCGTACGGGCGTCGGCCGGCCGGTCCGCCGGGTCCTTCGCCAGCAGCTCCGCGACCAGCCCGGCCACCTGCGGCGGCAGCCCGAACTGCGCCGGGTCCAGCGGCGCGGGCACCTCGTTGAGGTGCTGGTACATCAGCACCGGCGTCGAGTCCCCGCCGAACGGCCGTGCCCCGGTGAAGAGTTCGACCAGGACGCAGCCCAGCGCGTACAGGTCGGCCCGCCCGTCCACCCGGCCGCCGGTCCACCGCTCGGGCGCCATGTACGCCGGGCTGCCGACGATCGTCCCGGTGGTGGTCAGCCCGCCCGCGCCGGTGTCCAACTGGGCGATGCCGAAGTCCAGCACCTTCAGGTGCCCGGCGTCGGTGATCATCACGTTGTCCGGCTTGATGTCCCGGTGCACCATGCCCGCGTCGTGCGCGGCGGCCAGCGCGCCGCTGATCTGCCGCCCCCAGCGCAGGCTGAGCCCGGGCTCGGGCACCCCCGCCTCCAGCACCTCGGTGAGGGTGCGGCCGGTGAGCAGCTCCATCACCAGGTAGGTGACCTCCTCGCCGCCGAGCTCGCACTGCCCGAGGTCGTGCACCGTGACGATGTGCGGGTGCGAGAGGTTGCCGGCCGCGCCGGCCTCCCGGACGAACCGCAGCGCGGCCTTCGCCCGGTCGCCGCCGTGGTGCCCGATGACCTTGACCGCCACCGGCCGCCCCATCCGGGTGTCCTCGGCCCGCCACACCACCCCGAACCCGCCCTGCCCAAGCTTCTCCACCAGCTCGTACCGGCCGTCCAGGACGTCCCCGACTCGCACGCGCGCTCCCCTCCCGCCATGACGCCCAGACTCTACCGACGCCGGCCGCCGCCCTTCGCCCCGCCGTCGCCCCTCCCCGCCCGCCCCCTCCCCCGGCCCCCGGCCAGGTGGAAGGATGGAATCGAACCCCCGCACGAAGGCGGCGGTACGCACCAGCAGAGCCCGAGGAGAGCGGCCATGGCCAAGCAGGCCCCGCAGAGCGACCCGGCGCAGGACGCCCCCGAGGTGTCCGCGCCCCAGCACGCCGCCGCCGGGCTGCCCGCCGTCGGCCACAGCCTGCGGATGGCCGCCGAGCAGATGGGCGCCCGCCGCACCCTGGCCACCCTGCTCAAGGTCAACCAGCAGGACGGCTTCGACTGCCCCGGCTGCGCCTGGCCGGAGCCGGACAAGCCGCACACCGCCGAGTTCTGCGAGAACGGCGCCAAGGCCGTCGCCGAGGAGGCCACCGAGCGCCGCGTCCGCGCCGAGTTCTTCGCCGCCCACCCGGTCGCCGACCTGGCCGAGCGCTCCGGCTACTGGCTGGGCCAGCAGGGCCGGCTCACCCAGCCGATGCTGCTGGACGAGGGCGCCACCCACTACACGCCGGTCTCCTGGGACGACGCCTTCGCGCTCGTCGCCGAGGAGCTGAAGGCCCTGGACACCCCGGACGGCGCCGCCTTCTACACCTCCGGCCGGACCAGCAACGAGGCCGCCTTCGCGTACCAGCTGTTCGCCCGCCGGCTCGGCACCAACAACCTGCCGGACTGCTCCAACATGTGCCACGAGTCCTCCGGCTCGGCGCTCACCGAGACGCTCGGCGTCGGCAAGGGCAGCGTCAGCCTGAAGGACCTCTACCAGGCCGACCTGATCATCGTGGCCGGCCAGAACCCGGGCACCAACCACCCCCGGATGCTCTCCGCGCTGGAGCGCGCCAAGCGGGCGGGCGCCACGATCGTCAGCGTCAACCCGCTGCCGGAGGCCGGCCTGGAGCGGTTCAAGAACCCGCAGCACGCGCGCGGCCTGGTCGGCCACGGCACCAAGCTGACCGACCTCTTCCTGCAGATCCGCCTCGGCGGGGACCTCGCGCTGTTCCGCGCGCTGAACCGGATCGTCCTGGAGCAGGACGGCGTCGACCGCGACTTCGTCGCCGAACACTGCTACGGCTTCGAGGAGTTCGAGGCCCAGGCGCGGCGGACCGACCGCGCCGAGGTGCTCGCCGCGACCGGCCTGCCCTGGGAGCAGATCGAGGAGCTCGGCCGGCTGGTGCTGAAGTCCGAGAAGATCATCGTCTGCTGGGCGATGGGCCTCACCCAGCACAAGCACGCCGTGCCGACCATCCGCGAGGTGGTCAACTTCCTGCTGCTGCGCGGCAACGTCGGCCGCCCCGGCGCCGGGGTCTGCCCGGTGCGCGGGCACAGCAACGTCCAGGGCGACCGGACGATGGGCATCTTCGAGCGCCCCGGCGACGCCTTCCTGGACGCCCTGGGCCGGGAGTTCGGCTTCGAGCCGCCGCGCGAGCACGGCCTCGACTCGGTGGACACCATCCGCGCCATGCGCGACGGCCGGATCGGGGTCTTCTTCGCGATGGGCGGCAACTTCGTCGCGGCCACCCCGGACACCGAGGTCACCGAGGCCGCGATGCGCAAGTGCCGGCTGACCGTCCACGTCTCCACCAAGCTCAACCGCTCGCACGTGGTCACCGGCGCCCGCGCCCTGATCCTGCCCACCCTCGGCCGCACCGACCGGGACGTCAGCGCGCACGGCGCCCAGTTCGTCAGCGTCGAGGACTCGATGGGCCAGGTGCACGCCTCGCGCGGCGGCCTGCGCCCGCCCGCCCCCGGCCTGCTCTCCGAGACCGCGATCGTCTGCCGGCTCGCCCGCACCGTGCTCGGACCGCGGGACACCGTGCCGTGGGAGGACTTCGCCACCGACTACGACACCCTGCGGGACCGGATCGCCCGCGTCGTCCCGGGCTTCGAGGACTTCAACGAGAAGGTCCGCCGCCCCGGCGGCTTCACCCTGCCGCACGGCCCCCGGGACACCCGCACCTTCCCGACCGCGACCGGGAAGGCCAACTTCTCCGTCAACCCGCTGACCGCCCCCGAGGTCCCGCCGGGCCGGCTGCTGCTCCAGACCCTGCGCTCGCACGACCAGTACAACACCACGATCTACGGCCTCGACGACCGCTACCGCGGCATCAAGGGCGGCCGCCGGGTGGTCCTGGTCAACCCCGCGGACGCCGAGGAGCTGGGGCTGACCGACGGCGGGTACGTCGACCTGGTCGGCGAGTGGAGCGACGGGGTGGAGCGCCGCGCCCCGCACTTCCGGGTCGTCCACTACCCCGTCGCCCGCGGCGGCGCGGCGGCCTACTACCCCGAGACCAACGTGCTGGTGCCGCTGGACTCCACCGCCGACATCAGCAACACCCCGACCTCCAAGGCGGTCGTGATCCGCTTCGCCCCCGACAGCGGCGCGTAGCCGTCCCGGACAGCACGGAGGCCGCCCCGCGTCCGGTGACGTGGGGCGGCCTCCTCATGGCCTGATCGGCGCGTCAGTGCGTCGGGGTGCCCAGCGGCAGCGTCGCCGTCGCACTGCCCGCGGCCGTGGCGGTCGCCGAACCGGTGCCGCTCGGGCTCCCCGTCGGGGTGCCCGTCCCGGTCGGGGTGGGCGTGCCGGTCCCACTCGGGGTGCCCGGCCCGGTCGGCGTCCCGGTCGGGGTCGTGGTCGGGGTCGTGGTCGGCGTGCCGCCGGTCGGCGTACCCGGGTCGGTCGGCGTACCGGTGCCGCCCGGCGTGCTCGGCGTGCCCGGGTCGGTCGGCGTGCCCGGCACGGCCGGCGGCGTCACCGTGCCGCCCGTGGCCGGCGGGGCCGGCACCTGGTTGGCCGGGCTCGGCGCGATCGGCGTCACGGAGTCCCAGTTCGCCGGGAGGTCGGGCACCTTCCAGGCCCCGCCGGCCTCGTCCGCCGCACCGGTCGGGTCCGGCCGGACGGCGCCGAGGATCGGCATCGAGCCGATCGGCGAGATCTTGATGAACGCCCCGGGCCGCGGCGCCTGCACGATCAGCCCGCCACCGATGTACATCCCGATGTGCGAGGCGTCCTGGAAGTACACCACCAGGTCGCCGGGCCGCAGCTGGTTGAGCGCCACGTGCGGCAGCTGCGCCCACTGCTCCTGGCTGGTGCGCGGGATCGGCCGGCCGGCGTGCAGCCAGGCCTGCGAGGTGAGGCCCGAGCAGTCGTAGGCGTCCGGGCCGGTGCCGCCCCACAGGTACGGCTTGCCCACCTGCGCCAGCGCGAAGGCGATCGCCCCGCGCCCCTGCTGGGAGGGCGTGCGCTCGCCCTTGCCGAGCGCCCCGGAGGCGAGGAACGCGAGCTGCGCCTCGTCCGCCTTGGCCTTCTCCAGCTGCTCCAGCTCGGCCCGCTGGGCGCCGGTCAGGGTGGCGACCGTCTGCTCGACGGCGGCCAGGTCGGAGGCGGCCTTGGCCTTGGCCGCGTCCTGCTGGGCGACCAGCGCCTGGGAGGTCTTCAGCGCCTCCTCGGTCTGCTTCTTCAGCCCGTCCAGCGCGTCCCGGTCGCTCTTCAGCTTGTCCAGGAACTCCGACTGCGAGCGGCTGGCCGAGGCGAGCAGCTCGGCGATGACGACCGCCTCGTACGGGTCCTTGGAGAGCAGCAGCTCGGCGTAGGCCGAGGCGGACCCGTTGCGGTACTGCGCGGCGGCGAGCTGGGAGGCGATGTCGGTGCCGGCGTCGACCTGCTTCTGCTGGCGGTCCTGCCGGCCCTGGAGGTCGGTGAGCGAGGTCTGCTGCTCCGCCGCCTTGGCGACGGCGCCGTTGTACTGCTCGGTGGCGGCCTCGGCGCTCTGGTAGAGCGCGTGCAGCCGGTCGAGCAGCGGGCCGAGGGTGGCCTTGGCGTCGGCGAGCGGGTCCGCGCCGGCGACGACCTGCCCGGCTCCCGGGTCGGGTGCGGCCCAGGCGGCCGCCGCGCCGACCGGCAGCGCGAGCGCCGCGGCCGCGAGGACGGCTCCGCAGCGCAGTGCCGCCCGTACCCAGGGCCGTACGCGTGCCGTCTCCGCTCTCTGTCCCGCCCCGCCCATGGCTGGTCCTCCCCGCCGCGCACTGCCCCTGTCCCGGCTTCCCGGATCCCGCAGATCCTCCCACGGGTTACTCACCGGAAACAGGGCGCATGCGGACTGGGAGGTTAATTCTCGATTGACCTGTGAGACAGCTCTCAGCAAACCGGGTCGAACCGGCGCGTTCTTCGCTAATGTCCAGTTCAGCGCGCCGTATGTCACCCCGACGAAACCCAGTGGTCACTGCGAGTCAACCATTGGAACCACGATTCCCGACCCAGTTCACCTTCCGTTTACCAAGCAGACCTACGGTCGCGACGTCACCAACGTCCGTGCGACAACTACGACGATTGTTTGGGTATGGAACACATCTCGTTCCTGGTAGCCGTTGTGATCATCACGGCGCTCGCCTTCGACTTCACCAACGGGTTCCACGACACCGCCAACGCGGCCGCCACCGCGATCGCGACCGGGGCCCTTCGTCCGAAGGTCGCGGTCACCATCGCGGCCCTGCTCAACTTCGCGGGCGCGTTCCTGTCCGTGAAGGTCGCCACCACCATCTCCGGCGGCATCGTCAACGAGAAGGCCGGCGTCCATCCCGAGATCATCTTCGCCGCCCTGGCCGGCGCGATCCTCTGGAACCTGCTGACCTGGCTGCGCGGCCTGCCGTCCAGCTCCTCGCACGCCCTGTACGGCGGCCTGATCGGCGCCACGATCGTCGGCGTCGGCACGAGCGGCGTCAACTTCGACACCGTGGTCACCAAGATCCTCATCCCGGCCGTCGCGTCCCCCTTCGTCGCCGGACTGGCCTCCTGGGGCGCCACCAAGCTGGCCTACGCGATCACCCGCAAGGGCAACACCGCGACCACCGAGAAGGGCTTCAAGACCGGCCAGGTCTTCTCCTCCTCGCTGATCTCGCTCGCGCACGGCACCAACGACGCCCAGAAGACGATGGGCATCATCACCCTGACCCTGGTCTCGGTCGGCGCCCTGCCGCACGGCGCGCTGCCCCCCACCTGGGTGATCGTCTCCGCCGGCGCGGCGATCGCGCTCGGCACCTACATGGGCGGCTGGCGGATCATCCGCTCGATGGGCAAGGGCCTGGCGGACATCCGCCCGCCGCAGGGCTTCGCCTCCGAGTCGGCCGCCGCGACCGTCATCCTGACCTCCTCGCACATGGGCTTCGGCCTCTCCACCACCCAGGTCTGCTCCGGCGGCATCATGGGCGCCGGCCTCGGCGGCCCGAAGGGCGAGCTGCGCTGGAGCCTGGTCCGCCGCATGGTCTACACCTGGGGCCTGACCCTGCCGGCCGCCGCGGTGGTCTCCGGCGGCGCCGCCCTGCTGGCCGAGCAGGGCAGCTGGGGCGTCGCCCTGGTCGGTGCCGTGCTGGTGGCTGGCGCGGCCGCGATGTGGGTGATCTCCCGCCGCCAGCCGGTCGGCGCGGACAACGTCAACGACGTCGACGTCACCCCGGTCGAGGTCGCACCGGCCGGTACCGCGAACACCCCCACCCCCGCCTCGACCACCGTCGCGGCCTGAGCGCCACCGGCTGAGGAGCACTCACCATGCACATCAAGTGGAACGCCCTGGCCCAGACCGCCGGTCTCAGCTTCGGCATCACCGTCGCCGTGGTCGCCGTCTTCGCGCTCGGCATCCTGGCGCTGTCCCGCCGCGAGGCCGCGGTGAGCGCCGCCGGTACGGGCGAGGGCACCGCCGGGGCCGCGGGCGGCGGCCGGCTGGCCCTGGCCGGCGCGTACGTCTGCTTCGCCCTGTGCGGCGGGGTCGTCCTCTACGGGCTGTCGCTGATCGCCGGCCACTAGCCACCGCACGCGCCGCGCACAACGGAACGGGCCGGGGAGTGTCTCCACACTCCCCGGCCCGTTCGCGCATCCCTGCGCGCGGTCGGTCCCGCCGGCCGGTCAGCCCTCCTGGGTGGTCCTCAGCACGGTCTCCCGGATGAAGAGGACGGTGACGAAGGCCAGCGCCGCGAACGGGGCGGCCCACAGGAAGACGGTGCCGACGCCGTGACCGAAGGCGTCCGTCACCAGCGGCACGATCGGGGCCGGCAGCTTGGCCAGGTCCGGGATGCCGCCGCCGGTCGCCGCGGGCGAGGCCGGGACGTGCGCCGCGGCCAGGTTCTCGGCCAGGTAGTGGCCGACCTTGTTGGTCATCAGCGCGCCGAGCGCGGAGACGCCCATCGCGCCGCCCATGGTGCGGAAGAAGGTGACCACCGAGCTGGCCGCGCCGAGCTCGTGCCGGGGCACCGTGTTCTGCACCGCGAGCACCAGGTTCTGGCTGGTCAGGCCGAGGCCGACGCCGGTGATCGCCATGTAGAGGGAGAGCAGCGCGTAGTTCGTGTCGGCCCGGGCGGTGCCCAGCAGGCCGAAGCCGATGGCGAGCAGCGCGGTGCCGGAGACCAGGTAGGCCTTCCACTTGCCGTACTTGGTGATCAGCCGGCCGGCCACCGCGGAGGAGACCGCCAGGCCGAGGATCATCGGCAGGGTCATCAGGCCGGCCATGGTCGGGGACTTGGCGCGGGCCAGCTGGAAGTACTGGCTGAGGAAGGTGGTCGCGCCGTACATCCCGACGCCGACCAGCACGCTGGCGATGGCGGCCAGGGTGACGGTGCGGTACTTGAAGAGGCTCGGCGGGATGATCGGCTCGGCGGCGCGGCGCTCGATCACGACGGCCAGGACGCCCAGCACCAGGCCGCCGCCGACCATGGCCGCGGTCTGCCAGGACAGCCAGGCGTAGTTCTTGCCGGCCAGGGTGATCCAGATCATCAGCAGGCTGACCGAGGCGGTGATGACCAGCGCGCCCAGGTAGTCGATCTTCGCCTTGCGCTTGACCAGCGGCAGCTTGAGGGTGCGCTGCACCACCAGGATCGCGACCAGCGCGAACGGGATGCCGACGTAGAAGCACCAGCGCCAGCCCAGCCAGGAGGTGTCCACGATGACGCCGCCGATCAGCGGCCCGCCGATGGTGGCGAGCGCGAAGACCGCGCCGAAGTAGCCGCTGTACCGGCCGCGCTCGCGCGGCGGGACCATCGCGGCAAGGCAGATCTGGCCGAGCGCCACGACACCGCCGGCGCCGACGCCCTGGAGCGCGCGGCAGGCGATCAGCTCGCCGGTGTTCTGCGAGAGGCCGGCCAGCGCCGAGGTGCCGATGTAGATCAGCAGGGCGATCTGGAGCAGCAGCTTCTTGCTGACGAGGTCGGAGAGCTTGCCCCAGATCGGGGTGGAGGCGGTGAGGGTGAGCAGGGCCGCGGTGATCACCCAGGTGTACGCGGACTGGCCGCCGTGCAGGTCGGCCAGGATGTGCGGCAGGGCGTTGGAGACGACGGTCGAGGAGAGCACGGCCACGAACAGGCCGAGCAGCAGGCCGGAGAGCGCCTCCATCACCTGCCGGTGCGTCATCTGGGGACTGTCGGCCGCGGCGGCGGTTCCGCTCGCGGCCTCGGTGGTCACGGTCATCTGGGTCCTTCGGCGGGCGGGCGGGATGCGCGGATCATGAAATTTCGTTGCCGTAAGCAACCATAAAACGAGATGGTTGAATAAGGCAACTTTCTTCAAGGGCAAGTAAAACCCGCAGCTACGGACCCTGTCGCACCGCCGGGGACCGCCCGGTCAGTCGGCCGCCGACTCCCCCAGCACGTCGTTGAAGCGGTGCAGCAGCTCCGCGAAACGGGTCACGTCCTCCGGCGACCAGCCGCCCATCACCTCGCGCACCCGCCGCATCCGGACGCCCTGCGCGGCCAGGTAGCGCCGCCGCCCGTCCTCGGTGAGCGAGACCAGCGCGGCCCGGCGGTCCAGCGGGTCCGTCTCCCGGGCCACCAGGCCCAGCTCCTCCAGCGTCCGGACCTGCCGGCTCACCGTCGCCTTGCCGACCGAGAAGTGCGCGCCGACGTCGGTCACCCGCACCGGCCCGGCCTGCTCGATGTAGCCGAGCAGGCTGTACGCCATCCCCTCCAGCCCGGGGTGCACCCGCCGTGAGAGTTCCGCCACTCTGGCCCGGCCCCGTCGGAACATCAGCGCGACCTCGCGCTCCACCGCCACCAGGGATTCCTCGTCACTCACCGCGCCAGTATCGCGCAGCGACACCGGCGGCGGCCCGGCGCGGCCGGTGCGACAAGCCAACTACTTCATGGTATGAAGTATCGGTTCTGGAAGTACCGTTTTTCCCCATTACACGAGGAGATGTGGATGGCAGCCCCGGGGCAGGGTTTCATCGCCGAACTGAAGAGCGCGGTCACCCCGCGCGCGGCACTGCTCGTGATCGGCGTGCTGCTGCTCCAGCTCGGCTTCATCACCTCCTACATCGGGGCACTGCACAAGCCCGCCCCGCAGAACCTCTCCATCGCGGTGGTCGCCCCGCCGCAGGTCGCCCCCAAGCTGGTCGGCGCGCTGGAGTCGGTGCCGAACGACGCCGTCCGCGCCAGCACCGCGCCGGACGCCGAGACGGCGACCCAGCTGATCAAGGACCAGAAGCTCTACGCCGCACTGGTCGTGGACCCGACCTCCACCCAGGACACCCTGCTGGTCGGCAGCGCCCGCGGCACCTCCGCCGCCAAGGCCGCCGAGTCCATCACCACCGCGATCGACCAGACCCAGGGCCGTACGGTCAAGGTCCACGACGTGGTGCCGCTCGCCAAGGGCGACACCAACGGCCTCTCCGCCTTCTACCTGGTGATCGGCTGGTGCGTCGGCGGCTACCTGGTCGCCTCGATCCTGGGCATCAGCGCGGGCTCCAAGCCGGCCAACACCCACCGCCTGCTGATCCGCCTCGGCGTCCTCGCGGTGTACTCGGTCGGCGCCGGCGTCCTCGGCACGGTGATCGCCGGGCCGGTGCTGGACGCCCTGCCGGGCTCGGTCCTCGGACTGAGCGCCATCGGCGCCCTGGTGGTGTTCACGGTCGGCGCGTTCACCATGGCGCTGCAGTGCCTGTTCGACATCCTCGGGATCGGCGTCGCGGTGCTGATCTTCGTGGTGCTCGGCAACCCGAGCGCGGGCGGGGTCTACCCGGCGCCGATGACGCCGCCGTTCTGGCGGGCGATCGGCTCCTGGATCCCCAACGGCGCCGGTACCACCGCCACCAAGTCGGTCGCCTACTTCGGCTCCACCAACCTGGGGCTGCCGATCCTGGTCATGGTGGTCTGGGCGCTGATCGGCATCGGCGTCGCCCTGCTGGCCGTGCTGCGCGGCCCGCGCTCCGGCGGCCGCGAACTGGCCGCCACCGAGAGCTGAGCCCCGCACTCCTCCCGCTCGTCACCGAGCCCCGGCCGCCACGGCCGGGGGCTCGGGCGCGTTCGCCGCCGGGGCCCGCCGCTACCCGACCGGGCCCGGGTCGGCCACGACGGCCCGGACGACCCGCACCGCCGCGCCCAGCAGCGGGCCCCGGCGGCCCAGCCGGGAGACCGTCAGCCGCTCCTCCGACCAGGGCCGCACCGTCACCCGGGCGGCCAGCTCGGCCCGCATCGCGGGCAGCAGCCAGGGCGCCAGCCGGGCGTAGCCGCCGCCCAGCACCACCTCGGCCGGGTCCAGCAGGTTGACCGCGCCGGCGGCCGCGGTGCCGAGCGCGGTACCGGCCCCGGCCAGCGCCGCGAGGGCGGCCGCGTCCCCGGCCCCGGCGCGGTCGGCGAGCAGGGCCACCCAGTCGCCGCGGGCCCCGGTCAGGCCGGCCGCCCGCAGCACCGCCGCCTCGCCCGCGTACTGCTCCAGGCAGCCGTGCGCCCCGCAGGCGCAGCGGGGCCCGTCGGGGTGGACCGGCACGTGGCCGAACTCGCCGGCGAAGCCGCCCGCCCCGCGCAGCAGCCGGCCGCCGACCACGATCGCCGCGCCGACCCCGGCCTCGGCGGAGACGTACAGGAAGTCCTCCGGGCCCTCGCCCAGCCAGCGCTCGGCCAGTCCGCCGAGGTTGGCCTCGTTGTCCGCCTCGATCGGCAGGTCGGCCAGTCCGCCCCCGGCCGTCCGCAGCGCGGGGCGCAGGGCGGCGGCCAGCGGGACGTCCTGCCAGCCCAGGTTGGCGGCCCGCTGGAGCATCCCGCCGGAGCCGCCGACCAGCCCGGGCACGGCCAGGGTGAGGGCGGCCGGGCGCAGCCCCGACTCGGCGACGGCCTCGTGCAGCAGGTGGGCGAGGTCGGCCATCACGGCGGCGGGCTCGCGGCCGTGGTTGGAGACCTCCCGGCGCCGCCAGGCGCGGACCTCCCCGCGCAGGTCGACCACGCAGGCGCCCAGGTGCCGCACGCCGATCTCGGCGCCGAGGCCGCCGGGCCCGGCCGGGTTGAGGCCGAGGGCGGTGCCGGGGCGGCCGACCTTGCCGCTGGGCGCGGCGGGGCCCTCCTCGACCACCAGGCCGGCGGCGATCAGCTGTTCGGCCAGCGAGGAGACGGCGGCCCTGGTCAGCCCCGTCCCGGCGGCCACCTCGGCGCGCGAGCGCGGCCCGCTCGCGATCGTCCCGAGCACCAGGGCCAGGTTGGCCCGGCGCATCCCCTGCTGGCTGGCGGGCCCGGTCCGGGCGGGGTCGGACTCGTGCACAAGGCTCACCTCGCCCCTTTTACGTCCTTACGGCACATCCCGTGGCATCTCGGGTGCAGCGTAGCCGGGTTCCGGGGGCACCGTCGTCGGCACCGGGACGGGCTCGGCCGGGGCCGTCCCGGCGGGCGGGAAGACCCACCGCCGGATCGCCCAGTAGCGGAACAGCATCGCCACGAAGGTGCCGACGACCATCCCGCTGAGGAAGTCCGCGACCTCCTGCCGGAGCGGGTCGACGTACGGCTCGCGCAGGTCCAGGAGGTACCGGGAGACCGCCAGCGGGACGTCGTTGACGGCGATCGCCACCGCGCTGACCAGGACGAACACCAGCACCTCGCGCCGCCGGCCGTCGGCCCGCAGGGCCCGGAAGGCCCAGCGGCGGTTCAGCACGTACGAGACGACGGTGCCGATCACCGTCGCGACGGTCAGCGCGACCACCGGCTTGTGCTCCAGCACGGTGAACTTGAGCTCGAAGTCGATCACCGTGGTGAGCGCGAAGCAGCCGCTCCCGACCAGCAGGAACTTCACCAGCCGGCGGTGCCGCACCAGGAACGGGCGCAGCCGCTCGGGCACCCGGGCCAGGGCCCGCTGCGTGGGGGACGGCATCTCCGCAGTCTCGCACGCGGGGGTGCCGTCGGCCCCGCAGACCGCCGCGGCCCCGCGGGGCGCCGACGGGCCGCCCGGACCGCCGCTCGGGCGGCCCGGGCGGCGGCCGGAGCGGCGGCCGGGGCGAGCCGGTCAGGCGGCGACCAGCACCGCGGCCCCGGCCGGCTCCAGCGCCAGCTCCAGCACCTCCCGGACGTCCGCCACCGGGTGGACGGTGAGCCGCTCCAGCACCTCGGCCGGGACGTCGTCCAGGTCGGCCTCGTTGCGCCTGGGGATGATCACCGTGGTGACCCCGGCCCGGTCGGCGGCGAGCAGCTTCTGCTTCACCCCGCCGATCGGCAGCACCCGCCCGGTCAGCGACACCTCGCCGGTCATCGCCACGTCGGTGCGCACCTTGCGCCCGGAGAGCAGCGAGGCCAGCGCCGTGGTCATGGTGATGCCGGCGCTCGGCCCGTCCTTGGGGATGGCCCCGGCCGGGATGTGCAGGTGCACGCCGCGGTCGCGCAGCGAGGTGACCGGCAGCTCCAGCTCGGCGCCGCGCGAGCGCAGGTAGGAGAGCGCGATGTGCGCGGACTCCTTCATCACGTCGCCCAGCTGCCCGGTGAGGGTCAGCCCGGTGCCGCCGGTCTCGGCGTCGGCCAGCGAGGCCTCGATGTAGAGGACGTCGCCGCCGGCGCCGGTCACCGCGAGGCCGGTGGCCACGCCGGGGACGGCGGTACGGCGCTCGGCCGGCTCCTGGGCGGACTCCGGCACGTGGTGCGGCCGGCCGATCAGGGCCCGCAGGTCCTCGGCGCCGACCGTGGCGGGCAGCTCGCGCTCGCCCAGCTCGGCCTGCGCGGCGATCTTGCGCAGCACCCGGGCGATCGAGCGCTCCAGGGTGCGGACGCCCGCCTCCCGGGTGTACTCCCCGGCGAGCCTGCGCAGCGCCGGCTCGTCCACGGTGACCTGCCCGCCGCCCAGACCGGCCTTCTCCAGCTGGCGCGGGAGCAGGTGGTCGCGGGCGATGACGACCTTCTCGTCCTCGGTGTAGCCGTCCAGCCGGACCAGCTCCATCCGGTCGAGCAGCGGCCCGGGGATGGACTCCAGCACGTTGGCGGTGGCGAGGAAGACGACGTCGGAGAGGTCGAGCTCGACCTCCAGGTAGTGGTCCCGGAAGGTGTGGTTCTGCGCCGGGTCCAGCACCTCCAGCAGGGCGGCGGCCGGGTCGCCCCGGTAGTCGGAGCCGACCTTGTCGATCTCGTCGAGCAGGACGACCGGGTTCATCGAGCCGGCCTCCTTGATCGCCCGCACCAGCCGGCCGGGCAGCGCGCCGACGTAGGTGCGCCGGTGGCCGCGGATCTCCGCCTCGTCCCGGACGCCGCCGAGCGCGACCCGGACGAACTTCCGGCCCATGGCGCGGGCCACCGATTCTCCGAGCGAGGTCTTTCCCGTTCCGGGCGGCCCGACCAGGGCCAGCACCGCTCCCCCGCGGCGGCCGCCGATCAGCCCGAGGCCCTGGTCGGCCCGGCGCTTGCGGACGGCCAGGTACTCGACGATCCGCTCCTTCACGTCGGCCAGGCCGGCGTGGTCGGCGTCCAGCACCGCGCGGGCGCCGGCGATGTCGTACGCGTCCTCGGTGCGCTCGTTCCAGGGCAGCTCCAGGACGGTGTCCAGCCAGGTGCGGATCCAGGAGCCCTCGGGCGACTGCTCGGAGGAGCGCTCCAGCTTGTCGACCTCCTTGAGCGCGGCCTCGCGGACCTTCTCCGGCAGGTCGGCGGCCTCGACCCGGGCGCGGTAGTCGCCCTCCTCGTCGGCCGGGTCGCCGTTCAGCTCGGCCAGCTCCTTGCGGACGGCCTCCAGCTGGCGGCGGAGCAGGAACTCCTTCTGCTGCTTGGCCACGCCCTCCTCGACGTCCTTGCGGATGGTGTCGTTGACCTCCTCCTCGGCGAGGTGGTCGCGCAGCAGGGCGAGCGCGTACTCCAGGCGGGCGACCTGGTCGGCCTCCAGCAGCACCTTGAGCTTCTGCTCGGCGGTGGCGAAGGGCGCGTAGCCGATGTTGTCGGCGAGCTCGCCGACGCCCTCGATCTGCGCCACCCGGTCGACGATCTGCCAGGCGCCGCGCCTGCGCAGCCACTGGGTGGACAGCGCCTTGTACTCCTTGACCAGCTCGGCGGCCCGGCCGGCCACCGGGGTGCCCACCGAGGACTCCGTGAACGGCGTGGTCTCCACCCAGAGGGCGGCGCCGGGGCCGGTGGTGCCGACCCCGATCCGGACCCGGCGCACGGCGCGCACCAGCGCGGCCGGCTCCCCGTCGGCCAGCCGGCCGACCTGCTCCACGGTGGCCAGCGTGCCGGCCGCCGCGTACGAGCCGTCCACCCGCGGGACCAGCAGGACCTGCGGCTTGCCGGCGCCGGTGGCGGCGGCCCGGGCGGCCTCGACGGCGGCGCGCACCTCGGTGTCCTTCAGGTCCAGCGGGACGACCATGCCCGGCAGGACGACCTCGTCGTCGAGCGGCAGCACGGGCAGGGTGAGCGGTGTGGACGTCGATGCCATGATCTCTCCCCAGTCAGTGAACTTGAGTCGACCTGACTAAGGCTTCACGAGCGCCGGATGTTCCCGGCCCCCTGTTCGCCGTGAGCGAACAGGAATCGGCGGGGAAAGCGCGGCACCCGACTTCGTCAAAAGAGCACCGGACACGCCTCGAAAAGTCCCGACGGGGAGCCCCGCGAGTCCGGGGAGGTCCGACCGGGCGACGGCGTAGACGCGCCTAACGCACAGGCGTCAGCGCGCCGCACGCACCCGCGCGGGCGCGCCGCCCGCGGCCGTCGCGGCGGCCGGGCGCGGCCGGGGCGGGCGC
>NZ_JBHJSJ010000040.1:0-1895 GCF_042268845.1 Kitasatospora sp. NPDC056273
GTCTGGTTGTGTCGCCCCCCCCGCGGGGGGGCCCGCGGGCGCGCCGGCCCCCCCGCCGACCTGCGGTTCAGTACCGGGCAAGCGGTACCGGGTGGTTCAGTGCGCCGGGGTGTAGGACAGCGCGAGCTTGCCGATCTTCTGGCCGGCGGTGAAGTAGCCGGTGCCCAGCTTGGTGTCGAGGTACTGCGCGCCGGCCGCGTCCACCTCGAAGCTGGAGGAGTTCAGGTTCTGGGTCAGGCCGCTGCGGGTGATCACGTTGTCGCCGGACGGGTCGAGCAGCGGGACCGGCGTGGTCGAGCCGTTCGGGACGGCGGTGAAGTAGCCGTTGTCGACCGAGAAGTCGAGCTGCTTGAAGGTCACGCTCTTGCCGGTCTTGAGGTTCAGGAAGAGCAGGCCGCCGCCGAACTGCACGTCGCCGTAGAAGGACGGGATGTTCGCAGCGCCGCCGGTCACCGGAAGCGTCACGGTGAGGCCCGCCGTCTGGTCGTACGCCGGGTTCGCGGGCTGCAGCGGGATGATCACGATGCCGTTGAGCGCGGCGTTCGTCAGGAAGTTGACGTCGGTGGTGATCACGGCCTGGCCGGCGGCCGGGGTGGCGGCCGTGTCGGCGACGGCGGCACCGCTCACCGCGGTCAGGGAGAGGACGACGGCGGCACCGGTCGCTGCCAGGCGGGCGCTGATGCGGGACATGCTGGACTCCTTGGGAGAGGGAGAGGTGATGTGGTGCGGTTCGTGGAAGCTCAGGAGTGGTTGTAGCGGCCGCAGGCGATCGAGGGCAGTGGCAGGAAACCGGACCTCTTGATGGCGTCCGCGCCGTTACGACAGATCCAGCCGTTGCGACTGAAGATGTCCCGCAGAGCGACACCGTGGGCGTCGGTGGCGGTCCACTCGGCGTCACGGACGACGTTCGACAGGACCGCCGCGTACGGCGTCATGAGAGCATCGGCCGAGATCGTCTTGGTCTGCGGGTCGATCGGCGCGATGCCGTCGATGGAGCGCGGGGTCAGCGGGCCTTGGACGTCCGAGCCGCCGCCCTGCCCCTGGTATGCCTGGCCGATGAAGTAACCCGTCGAATACGGGACCAGCGCGTCCGGGTCGCTGAGTGCCGGATCCGAGCCCTGGTTCGGCGCCATCGACCACGTGACGCAGGCACCCGGTCCGAGCGGACTGCCGTAGTTGATATCGCTCCGGAAGTTCGCCGTCAACGCCGACTGGATCGGCGGCAGATACGGCTTGATGGTGCTGTTGGGCAGCGACGGGTCGATCTGGTTCCAGGTGGTGACCACACAGGTGTAGATGTCCCGCAGGTTCTGCGTGCTCAGGTTCGCCGGGGCGTGACCGTTCGCCGGGGCGGCCCAGGTGACGACATCCTTCGCGTACGCCACGAAACCGTCGGCCGGCGGGTCGTCCTGTTGCGCTCCGCGCGAGGAGCGGGCGAAGTCCACGGTGGCACTGGTGTAGCCGTTCAGCGTCGTCATGCCGCCGTAGACGCCGAAGGGCCGGGCGATCGGTGTGCCCCCCGATTTGGTGGTGATGGTTCCGCTCGGCCGGGAGTCCCAGCTGTACAGTCTCGGCACCGCCGGATCGGTCAACGAGGCGTTGTAGCTCGCCGCTACCTGGTTCATCAGGATCTGGGTCGTCTCGTCACCGACGCCCACGACGTCGACGGCGCGCGGGGTGGCACCGGCCACCGGGTCTGCGAGCGCGGTTCCGCCGGCGGTCATCGCCACCATGACGGCAGCGGCGATGACACCACCCGGTTTGGTCATGCTCTTACGCATCGGACCGTCTCCCGTGTCCAGTGGTCGAAGGTGGCCCGGCGGCCGCGGGGTGAGGCCCCTGTCTCTTATACACATCTGACGCAACGAGAAATATTTTTGCCTCCTCTTCAATTC
>NZ_JBHJSJ010000040.1:1905-83940 GCF_042268845.1 Kitasatospora sp. NPDC056273
CTCTTTTGGTTCTTTTTTGTTGGTTTTTTTTTTTTTAAAACTCCACTCGCCGTATACCTTTTTCTTGGGGTCTTGGGGGGGGGGGGGGGGGGGGGGGGCCGCCCCGCCCCCGCCGGTGTGGTGCGGGGTGGATCAGGAGTGGGTGACGGAGCCGCAGGCGAAGGAGGACAGCGGCAGGAAGCCGAAGCTCTTGATGTCGTTGGCGCCGTTGGTGCAGAGCCAGCCGCCCTTGCCGAAGATGGCGCGCAGGGTGGCGTTCGAGGTCCACTCGCTGTCACGGAAGACGTTGTAGACCACGCGGGAGTACGGGGTGGCCGCGAAGGCAGCGCTGATCGTCTTGGCCGTGGTGTCCACCGGGCCGCCGGTGACGCCGTCGACGTTGCGGATGGTCAGCGGGCCCTGGACGTCGGCACCGCTGCCCTTGCCGTAGTAGACCTGGCCGATGTAGTGGGCCACGGAGTAGGGGACCAGCGCGTTGACGTCGGCCAGGGCCGTGTCGCTGCCCTGGTTCTCCTGGGTGCCGCTGGTGACACAGCCACCGGGGGTGACCGCGGCGCCGCCACCGATGGTGGTCAGGAAGAACGAGCGGGTGCCCGAGTCGGCCTGCGGCAGGAAGGGCTTGATGGTGGCGTTCGGCAGCGACGGGTCGATCTGGTTCCAGGTGGTGACCGCGCAGGTGTAGATGTCCTTCAGGTTCGCGGTGCTCAGGTTCGCCGGGGCGTTGCCGGCGACCGGGGCGGCCCAGGCGACGGCGTCCTTCGCCAGGCTGACGAAGTCGTCGCTGCTCGGGTCGCTCGCCTGCGGGCCGCGCGAGGAGCGGGCGAAGTCCACCGTGGTGTTGGTGTAGGTGGTCAGCGCCTTGATGCCGGCGCCGGAGCCGTTCGGGCGGGCGATCGCGGCGGAACCGGCCTTGGGGGTGATGGTGGTGCCGGTGGGGGTCGCGTCCCAGCTGTAGACGCGGGGGGCGTTCGGGTCGGTCAGCGACGCGTTGTAGTCGGCGGCGAGCTGGTTCACGACGGCCTGGGTGGTGTCGGAGCCGGTGCCCACGAAGTCGATGGCGCGCGGCGTCACGCCGGCGGCCGGGTCGGCGACGGCGGTGCCGCCGGCGACGGTCGCGATGGAGGTCGCCAGGGCGGCGACGGTGAGCAGCTTGGCAGCGGTCTTACGCATGTTCCTCTTCCTCCGGGGGAGAGACGTACATCGCGTGAAACCCGTACTCCGTTCGGGAGTTCGGGGCCGTGTGGCCGCGTCCGCTGCGGCCTCGCCGGCAGTGCCGATCCTGTCCGGCGGGGAGGTTCCGCCGGAAGGGAGGCCGGGTCCGGCCGGGGAATGTCGACTCATCGGTTCGACGAGGTTTAGCCACTGGTCAGCGTGCACGTGACAGGGGCACTACCGGCCCTCCGAACCCGGTCGACGTTCTTCTCCAGGAAGCTGCTCGGGGTGTTGCCGGAAACCTGCCCTTCACCGGAACTGCACGGACGGGGGCCGTGGACGGAACCGCCGCCTCCGGACGCGCCCCCGGACATGCTCCGGACATGCTCCGGATACGCCCCGACACGCCTCCGGACATGCCGACATGGCGGCCCGTCGCGTTCGACGGACCGCCATGCACGCGGTCTTCTACAGCGGCCGGCGGCCGTCCCGCCCCGATCGCCGCAACTCCTGCCCCACCCACTGCAGTCCGGCCAGGAACCCCTCGATCCCCGCCTGGCACTGGTCCCGCCGCAGGTATCCCCGGGCGCTGCGGGCGACCGGGACGGCGTCGGCCGCCCCCGGCCGGGTGCTGCGCACCGGCAGGTAGGCGGCCCAGACCCACTGACGTCCTTCGGACTGCCCGACCGAGCACCGCAGCGCGGCCCGTTCGATCAGCAGCACCCGGACGGCCTCGGCGAGTTCGTCCTCGCTGCGGTACGTCCGTACGCCGACCCCGAGCGGCCTCCCGTTGGCGGCCCGCAGTGCCCAGCCGAGGCAGCGGTCGGCCGCCGGCACGATCAGCAGTCGCGGGCCGCGTCGCTCAGCGGCCATCGGTGCGTCTCAACGGTACGGCGGGCTCCGGGAGTTCGTGCGGAGGCTGCTTGGAGAGCAGCACCACGAACCGCCGGAAGGCGTTCTGGCAGGTCGCGTACCGCTCGTACGCGCGGCTGGAGCGCACCTCGGGGAGGGCGCGCGAGCCCGGGACGACCCAGATCCAGCCGATGCCCTCCCGCACGTGGGTGATGCGCGCGGTGAGCCCGGGCGCCGCGGCGCGCAGGCCGTCGAAGCCCCGCTCGGCCTCGCCCGCCGTCTCGAACGCGGCCGGGGTGATCGCGACCACCCGGCCGTTGGACGCCTTCAGTTGCCAGCGGTAGCGCCCGTCCGCTGCCCGTTCGGCGCGGAAACCCCCTCGACTTGCCCCTGCTGCGGTGTGACCGCGGCCGGCAGCGTTCACTGCCCCCTCCGTCCGGTTGCCCTCCGGTTTCCCCTCCGAGCGGAGCAAAGCTATGTGTGCACACGGAGCCCCCGAAAGCCCAGAACGTTCACAACTTGCGCTGTTGGTCGGGAAGTTCTCTCTCGTTTAACTTTCACCGGTTCTTGGTGGCAGCCACGGTCGGAACCCTCAGAGCCGGGCCGTCCAGCGCACCATCGTGCCCTTGCGGTACGGCCCGCTCTCGTGCCAGGCGTCGCCGCCGAGCGCCTCGGCGCGCCGGGTGAGGTTGAGCAGGCCGCTGCGCCGGCCGCCGGCCGGGATGCCCACCCCGTCGTCGGTCACGGTGAGCAGCACGCCGGGCCGGCCGCCCCGGTCCAGCGAGTCCGGGTCGCCGCCCACCGGGCGGCCGTCCTCGCCCAGGTGGGTGGTCGCGTCGATCTCCACGCCGACCCGGGAGGCGCGCGCGTGCCGGGCCGTGTTGGAGAGCATCTCGCGCAGGGCGGCGAGCAGTTGACGGCCGGTCTTCTCCCCGACCAGGCTCTCCACCGGCCCGACGAAGCTCACCGAGGGCTTGAAGCCGAGCGCGGCCGCGGCCTGGCTGGCCTCCCGCAGCACCCGGGTGCGCAGGGTGTCCGGCGCGTCGCCGTGGTCGTCGTGCTGGAGGGCGTAGATGGTGGTGCGGACCTCCTGGATGGTGGCGTCCAGCTCGTCCACCGCCTTGCCGATGCCGACCCTGACCTCGGGGACGACGGCCCGCCGGGCGGCGCTCTCCAGCATCATCCCAGTGGCGAACAGCCGTTGGATCACCAGGTCGTGCAGGTCGCGGGCGATCCGGTCGCGGTCCTGGAAGACGGCCAGCCGCTGCTGGTCGCGCTGGCCCTCGGCGAGCCGCAGGGCCAGCGCGGCCTGCGAGGCGAAGGTCTCGGCGAGCTGCTTCTCGCTGTCGGTGAACGGCACCGCGCCGTGCGGGCGCCAGACGCAGAGCCCGCCGAGCACCCGCCCGGCGGCGACCATCGGCACGGCCATGGACGGGCCGAAGCGGCGGGCGAGCCGGATCACCACGGTCGGGTCGCTGGACATGTCGTCCAGGTAGACGCTCTCCCCCGCGAGCAGCCGCGCCGCGAAGCTCTCCCTGGGCAGCAGTTCGCCGCGGACGTACTCGGCCAGTTCGCCGGAGGCGTGCGCGACCCGCATCTGCCCGTCGCCCTCGCCGCCGCCCTCCGGGCCGGTCGGCAGCAGGATCATGCCGAGCGCGGCGTCCGCCAGCTCCCGTACCTGCTCGGCGGCGACGGTCAGCGCGCTCTCGGCCTGCTCGGCGGAGAGCAGGGCGGTGGCGACGGCGGCGGCGCCGGCGATCCAGCGTTCGCGGCGGCGGCCCTCCTCGTACAGCCGGGAGTTCTCGATGGCCACGCCGGCCGCCGCGGCGAGCGCGTGCACCACCTGCTCGTCCTCGGGGGTGAAGGCGCCGCCGCCCTTCTTCTCGGTGAGGTAGAGGTTGCCGAACACCTCCGCGCGGACCCGGATCGGCACGCCCAGGAAGGTCCTCATGCAGGGGTGGTGCGGCGGGAAGCCGGAGGAGCGCGGGTCGGTGCGGAGGTCGGCCAGCCTCAGCGGCTCGGGGCGGTCGATGAGCGCGCCGAGGATGCCCCGGCCGGCGGGCAGTTCGCCGATCTCGGCGGCGGTCTCGTCGTCGACCCCGACGTGGATGAAGTCGGCCAGGCCGGTGCCGCCGGGGGCGATCACGCCGAGCGCCGCGTAGCGGGCGTCGACCAGTTCGGCGGCGCCCACGGCGATCCGGTGCAGGGTGGCGTGCAGGTCCAGCCCGGCCCCGATCGAGACCACCGCCTCCAGCAGCCGCTGCATCCGGTCGGTGACCGCGGCGGCCGACTGCAGGCGCTCGGCGACCTCGGTGACCAGGGTGTCCAGCCCGAGCGAGGCGATCTCCGGCACCTGGTGGGGCGTCTGCTCGGCGGCGGCCCCGGGGAGGTCCGACGGGAGGCCCGGAGCGGGGTCCGACGGGAGGCCCGGAACGGGGTCCGACGGGAGGCCCGGAGCGGGGTCGGGCGGGAGGTCCGGCGTGGGGTCCATGAAGAAAGCCTACGTTTGTACGCTTTTCAGCCGAAGGACGGCGCGACTAACGGGTGACGGCCCGGCCGGCGACGGCCGGAACCGGCTCCAGCAGCCCGTCCGCCTCCCGCTCCCGCCGCCACATCGCGTGCAGCCGCCCGTCCGGGTCGGCGACCAGCTCCGACCAGCGGCCCCGCTCGGCCACCCGTCCGCCGTCCAGCACCAGCACCTCGTCCACCGTGGTGTCGTCCAGCCCGGCCAGCCGGTGGGTGATCAGCACGGTGGTGCGGCCCGCGGTGGCGGCCAGCAGGTCGGCGGTGAGGGCGTCGGCGGTGGGCAGGTCGAGGTGCTCGGCGGGCTCGTCCAGGACCAGCACGGGGAAGTCCGCGAGCAGCGCCCGGGCGAGCGCCAGCCGCCGGCGCTGGCCGCCGGAGAGCCGGGCGCCGTGCTCGCCGACCATGGTGTCCAGGCCGTCCGGCAGGCCCTCGGTCCACTCCAGCAGCCGGGCGGCGGCCAGCGCGGCGCGCAGCTCCTCCTCCCCCGCCGCCGGCCGGGCCAGCCGCAGGTTCTCCCGCAGCGAGCTGTCGAAGACGTGGGCGTCCTGGGCGCAGAGCCCGATCACCCGGCGGACGGACTCGCCCGCCAGCGCGCGGCTGTCCACCGCCTCGGGGCGGCCGTCGGCGAACCGCACCGTCCCGGCGCTCGGCTCCAGGAAGCGCAGCAGCGCCTGGGCGAGGGTGGTCTTGCCGGAGCCGGACGGGCCGACCACGGCGATCCGGCGGCCGGCCGCGAGGTCGAGGTCCACCCCGACGAGCGCGTCCGCCGTCTGCCCGGGGTGCCGTACGGTCAGCCCGCGCACCGCGACGGGCAGCGGCCGCTCGGGCAGTGCCACCGGTTCGGCGGGCTCGGCGACCGGGGGTTCGGCGGAGAGCACCTCGTCCAGCCGGGCCCGCGCGGCGCGGCTGCGCTGGCGGGCCTGGACGGCGAGCGGCATCCCGGTGACGGCCTCGAAGGCGGCCAGCGGGGTCAGCACCACCACGGCCAGGCAGACCGGCGCCAGCACCCCGTCGCGCACCCCCTGGACGCCGACGGCGGCCGCGGCGGTCACGGTCAGCCCGGTGAGCAGGGCGATCAGCCCGGTGCCGAGCGCCGTGGTGGCGGCCGAGCGGGCGGCCAGCCCGGTCAGCGCGGCGTCGGCGCTACGGACGGCGGCCAGCCGGCCGGGCAGCGCGCCGGCCACGGTGAGCTCGGCGGTGCCGGTGAAGGCGTCCACCACGGCGGTGGCCAGGCGCCCGCGCGCCGGGGCCTGGCGCCGCTCGGCGCCGGCCGACCAGCGGGCGGCCAGGGCGGGCACCAGCCCGCCCGCGAGCAGCAGTCCGAGGCCGAGCACCAGCCCGGCGGCCGGCAGGAAGGCGGCCATCGCCGCGGTCGAGGCCAGCGCGACCAGGCCGGCCACCGCGGCCGGCAGCCGCCAGCGCAGGTAGTGGTCCTGGACGGCGTCCACGTCGGCGACCAGCCGGGAGAGCAGGTCGCCGCGCCGGAAGGCGGGCAGTCCGGCCGGGGCGAGCGCGCTCAGCCGCCGGTAGACGGCGGCCCGCAGGGTGCCGAGGGTGCGCAGCACCGCGTCGTGCGAGACCAGCCGCTCGGCGTAGCGGAAGACGCTGCGGCCGATGCCGAAGGCCCGTACCGAGGTGACGGCCATCATCAGGTAGAGCACCGGCGGCATCTCGGAGGCCCGGGAGATCAGGTAGCCGGAGGTGGCCATCAGCGCGACGGCGCAGCCGAGGGCGAGCGCGCCGAGCAGAATCGAGAGCGCCAGCCGGGGGGTGCCGCCGCCCTCGGGCCGGGGCTCCTCGGCGACGGCGGGGGCGGGCGTGGGGCGGCCGCTGTGGGCGAGCGGCGCCACCGGGGCGGCCGGGGCGGCGGCCGCCGGGGCTCCCGCCAGCCGTACCCGTCGGTCGGCGACGGCCAGCAGGGCGGGCCGGTGCGCGACCACCAGCACGGTGCGCGCCGGGTCGGCGGCGAGCGCCCGGACGGCGTCCACCACGGCCGCCTCGGAGGCGCCGTCCAGGTTGGCGGTCGGCTCGTCCAGCAGCACCAGCGGCCGGTCCTCGGCGAGCAGCACCCGGGCGAGGGCGAGGCGCTGGCGCTGCCCGGCGGAGAGCCCGGCGCCGTCCTCCCCGAGGACGGCGGCCAGGTCGGTCACGAAGTCGAGCGCGTGCGCGGCCCGCAGCGCCGTCCAGAGCTGCTCGTCGGTGGCCTCCGGGCGGTAGAGCCGCAGGTTCTCGGCGACCGTCCCGGCGAACAGGTGCGGGTGCTGCGGCACCCAGGCGATCTGCCGCCGCCAGCTCTCCGGCTCCAGCTCGGCCAGGTCGTACGTCGTACGGCCGTCGGCGGCGGTGATCCGGACGGTGCCCGACGACGGGGCGGTGAGGCCGAGCAGCACGGCCAGCAGGGTGGACTTGCCGGCGCCGCTGGGGCCGGTGAGCGCCGTGCTGGAGCCCGGGCGCAGGGTCAGCGCGGCGCCGTCCAGCGCGGGCTCGGTGCGCCCGGGGTGCCGGACGACCAGGCCCTCGGCGGCGATCACGGCGCTCGCGAGGTCGGGTGCCGGGGTGGTGCCGGCCGCGGGCAGCGGGGTCTCCAGCACCCGGAACAGCTCGTCGGCGGCGGTCAGCCCCTCGACGCTGGAGTGGTAGAGCGCGCCGACCTGGCGGATCGGGAAGTACACCTCGGGGGCGAGCACCAGGATCAGCAGCCCGGTCTCCAGGTCGAGCGTGCCGTCCACCAGCCGGAAGCCGACGGTGACGGCGACCAGCGCGACGGACAGGGTGGAGAGCAGCTCCAGGGTGAAGGAGGAGACGAAGGCGATCCGCAGGGTGCGCAGGGTGGCCCGGCGGTAGTCGGCGGTGATCCGGGCGATGGTGGCGGCCTGGGTGCGGGCCCGGTTGAACACCTTGAGGGTGGGCAATCCGGCGACCACGTCGAGGAAGTGGTGGGAGAGCCGGGACAGGGTGTTCCACTGCCGGTCCATCCGGGACTGGGTGGCCATCCCGATCAGCACCATGAACAGCGGGATCAGCGGCAGCGTCCCGGCGATGACCGCGGCCGAGGTGAAGTCGGCGCCGACGATCCGCAGCAGCACGATCACCGGGACGACCACGGCCAGCGCCAGCTGCGGCAGGTAGCGGGCGAAGTAGTCGTCCAGCGCGTCGATGCCGCGGGTGGCGAGGGTGGTGAGTTCGCCGGTGCGCCGGCCCGCCAGGTAGGACGGGCCGAGCGCGGTGGCGTGGTCGAGCAGCCGGCGCCGCAGGGTGGACTTCACCCGGGCGACGGACCGGTGGGCGGTGAGTTCGGTGAGCCAGCCGACCAGCCCGCGCCCGACCGCGGTCAGGGCGAGCAGCAGCAGCGGCGTGGTCAGCTCGCCGAGCGTCGCCCCGCGCTGGAAGGCGCGGACGACGATCTCGGCGATCAGACTCGCCTGGGCGACCACCAGGGCCGCGCCGACCGCGCCGAGCAGCGCGGAGCCGGCGAGGAAGGCCCTGGTGGTGCGGGCGTACCCGAGGAGTCGGGGGTCGACCGGCTTCACGGCGTCAGGCCTGGTCGAGCGGGGCGGCCGGATTGTGCCCGGGGATGTGCTGGACGCCGATCCGCTTGCGGAACACCCAGTACGTCCAGCCCTGGTAGAGCAGCACCAGCGGGGTGAAGATCGCCGCCACGACGGTCATCACCTTCAGCGTGTACGGCGAGGACGCGGCGTTGCTGACGGTCAGGCTCCACTCCGGGTTCAGCGTGGAGGGCATGACGTCCGGGAAGAGCGCCAGGAAGAGCATCGCGACCGCGGCCACGATGGTCGCCCCGGAGAGGCTGAACGCCCATCCCTCGCGGCCGAGCTGGTTGGCCGCCAGGGCGCCGAGCAGGGCGACCACCGCGACGATCATCGCGGCGAGGCTGCGGCCGTTGCCGTGGTCGACCTGGGTCCAGGTCAGGAAGGCCAGCGCCAGCACGGCGGTCGCCAGGCCGGAGACCAGGGCGGACCTGCGGGCCCGCTCGCGGATCTCGCCGACCGTCTTGAGCGCGGCGAACACCGAGCCGTGCAGGGTGAACAGGGCGAGCGTCACCAACCCGCCGAGCAGCGCGTACGGGTTCAGCAGGTCCCAGAGGGTGCCGACGTAGTTCTTCTGCGCGTCGATGTCCACGCCGCGCACGATGTTGGCGAAGGCCACGCCCCAGAGGAAGGCCGGGAGGAGGGAGGTCCAGAAGATGGCCTCCTCCCAGTTCCGCTGCCAGCGGGCGCCGTCGTTCTTGGCCCGGTACTCGAAGGCCACCCCGCGGACGATCAGGCAGACCAGGATGACCAGCAGCGGGATGTAGAAGCCGCTGAAGAGCGTCGCGTACCAGTCCGGGAAGGCCGCGAAGGTGGCGCCGCCGGCGGTCAGCAGCCAGACCTCGTTGCCGTCCCAGACCGGGCCGATGGTGTTGATCAGCACCCGCCGCTCGGCGGTGTTGCGGGCCAGCGGCTTGGTCAGCACGCCGATCCCGAAGTCGAAGCCCTCCAGGAAGAAGTAGCCGATCCACAGGACCGCGATCAGCACGAACCAGACGTCGTGGAGTTGCATGTCAGATCCTCAGTTCCCCGGTGTCCCGGCGCCTCAGTAGGCGAAGGCGAGCGGCTTGTCGGCGTCCTCGTCCGAGGACGGTCCGCGCAACGACGGGTCCTTGGTGGGTGGCTGCTCGGTCACCACCGGGCCGGCCTTGGCGTACTTGACCAGCAGCCGGACCTCGATGACGGCGAGGATCGCGTACAGCGTGGTGAAGGTGGCCAGCGCCCCGATCTGGGTGCCGACGCTGACGTTGGGGGAGACCGCGCTGGCCGTGGTCATCAGGCCGAAGACGGCCCAGGGCTGACGGCCCATCTCGGTGAAGATCCAGCCGAAGCTGTTGGCGATCAGCGGGAAGCCCATGGTCAGGATGCCGATCCGCCAGCTCCACTTGGTCAGCTGCGGCCCCAGCTCGCGCCTGGGGGTGAGCATCAGCCGGGGCACCTCGGTCTCGCCGGTGCGGAACTCGGGGTGCAGGAAGAGCTTCTTCCGGGTGGTCCACAGGCCGATCAGGCCGGCCAGGAAGGAGGTCATCCCGAAGCCGATCATGAGGCGGAAGCCCCAGTAGGTGACGAAGATGCTCGGGATGTAGTCCTTGGGGTCGCCGCCGTGCTGGGCGGCCTCGGCGGCGGCGGTGTCGTTGATGCCGGGGACGGACGAGCTGAAGTCGCTGTGGGCGAGGAAGGAGAGTATCCCGGGGATCTCCAGGGCGACCGAGTTGTGGCCCTTGCTGACGTCCCCGACCGCGAAGACCGAGAACGGCGCCGGCGCCTGGGTCTCCCACAGTGCCTCGGCGGCGGCCATCTTCATCGGCTGCTGCTCGAACATGACCTTGCCCAGGGTGTCGCCGCTGAGCGCGGTGCCGGCGCCGAAGACGACCGCGAGCACCAGGCCGAGCCGCAGCGAGGTGCGCATCGCGGCGGTCTTCTTCGGGTCGGCGGTCTCCGGCTTGCGCTTGGCCTTCCAGAGGTGGAAGGAGGCGATGCCGACGACGAAGGCCGCGCCGGTGAGGAAGGCGGCGGTCAGGGTGTGGAAGACGACCACCAGGGTGGTGTTCTGGAACAGCACCCGGACGACGTCCGTCAGTTGGGCCTTGCCGGTGACCGGGTCGATCGCGTAGCCGACCGGGTGCTGCATCCAGGAGTTGGCGGCCAGGATGAAGTAGCCCGAGAGCACGGTGCCCAGCGCCACCATCCACATGCAGGCGCAGTGGATCTTCCTCGGCAGCTTGTCCCAGCCGAAGATCCACAGGCCGATGAAGGTGGACTCGAAGAAGAAGGCGATCAGCGCCTCCATCGCGAGCGGGGCGCCGAAGACGTCGCCGACGAAGCGGGAGTAGTCGGACCAGTTCATGCCGAACTGGAACTCCTGGACGATGCCGGTGACCACGCCCATCGCGATGTTGATGAGGAAGAGCTTTCCCCAGAACTTGGTGGCGTGGAAGTACTTCTCCTTGTTCGTCCGCACCCAGGCGGTCTCCAGACCGGCCACGATCGCGGCCAGGCTGATCGTGAGCGGGACGAAGAGGAAGTGGTAGACGGTGGTGATGCCGAATTGCCATCGCGCGATGGTTTCGTGAGCGATTGCCAGTTCCACGTCGCCCTCTCTCCCAACCTGCCCGCGTGACGACGGGCATCTTCCGGACAAACTTCATCTATAGCCGTAGACCGTTGCTCAACCACGCAAGCTTGTCCGCTTGTGAACGTGAACACGTTCACAAGGAGCAGTATCCACCATCCTTACGGGGGAACCGCAGGTGGGGTGGGATTGACAGGCTGTGCGCTGCGTCACGGGCCGCGGCGCGGTCCGCACAGTCTGCGGACCCACCGCGGGCCGGGGCAACGAACGACCGGGCGGATGGCCGGAAGTTGTTGGCCGAACCGGCGCTTGACAGGCCCGCGACCCGGTCGCCCCGACGGGATCCGCGTGCTAGGGCCTGTCTTCGGACTCGCCTCTACGGGCCACGCCCTACGGGCGGCCGAGCAGCTCGGTGCCCGGGACGGAATCGGCGCGGGCCGTGAAGAACCCGGTGAATCCGGCCAGGAACTCCTCCCGGGTGATCCGCCCGTCCCCGTCGGCGTCCAGCCGGCGGAAACCGTGCGACAGCTCCGCCGGGTGCACACGCGGCCCGCCGAACACCGCGCGGTACTCGTCGAACTCCAGGAAGCCGCTGCCGTCGGTGTCGGCCGCGGTGAACACCGCCCGCAGCGCGGGCAGCAGCCCCCGCTCCAGGTAGGCCTCGTCCCGGTCCAGGCCGGCCAGGGTCGCCGCCACGAACTCCTCCCGGCTGACCCTCCCGTCCCCGTTCGCGTCCATCACCGCGCGCAGCTGCTCCCACCAGCTGTCGAAGGCCTCGTACACCCGGGCCTCGCCCGCCTCGTCCAACTCCAGCTGCCAGCACACGTTGTGCGCCATCGCCCGCAGGTCGTGCGCGGTGATGAAGCCGTCGCCGGTCTGGTCGAGCACCTCGTGGAAGAAGCGGTCCAGCCTGGGCCCCCGGCCGTCCCGGTGCGGGCGGTGGCGCTTCGGCGTCCGGTGCTCCTCCGGGGAGCGGTAGCGCAGCCGGTCCGGGAGGAGCGGGACGACCGCGCCCACGCCGCGGTGCAGCACGGCGGACAGCAGCGCGGCCCGCCGGGTACGGACCAGCCCGAACCGCTCCCGCACCGCCGGCGGCAGGTCCGCCACCGTCAGCTCGCGGATCGCCCGGGCGACCACCACCCGCACCACCCGCCAGCCCGCGTCGCCGAGGAACCGGAGCCGGCGCGGCGCGGGCGCCTCGCGCAGCAGGTCGTCCAACAGGTGGCGCGCCGCCTCGGTGTGCTCCAGCCGCTCCCGCGCGTACCGGGCGAAGTAGGCCGGCAACTCCCCCACGGTCTCCGGGATCTCGCCCTTCGGGAGGTCGAAGACGGCGACCGCCTCCCGGAACTCCGCGTACGCCTGCGCCAACTCCCCCGCGTCGTACCGGTCCCCGCCCAGCCGGCGCATCGCGACCACGCCCTCGAAGAGCGTCAGCAGCACCCACGCCCTGGTCGCCGCGTCCCCGGCGTCGTACGGCCGCCCGTCCGGCCCCGTCCCCCGGATCCGCTTGTGCGCCCGCTCCAGCCGCGCGACCTCCCGGCGCAGCGCGTCCGCGTCCTGGTAGAACAGCCGTCGCCCGCTGCCCAGCGTGTGCTCCACCCGCCGCCACGGGTGCGCCCGGTACGTCGAGTGCTCCGCCATCCCCGCCGCCACCACCGGATCCGCCGCCTGCAGCACCAGCAGCCGCCACGCGACCAGCACGATCCGCCACTCCGACAGGTCCCGCCTGAACGACGCGCCGCGTTCAGCCACGGCGCTCACCGGTGATCTCGGGACCGATCACGAAGCCCTTGGCGGGGCCCTCGGGGATCACGGCCTCCTTGCCGTACGGGACCCGGGTCGAGGTCGCGTAGGCACGGCGCTCGGGGTCGGGGCCGGTGAGGACGGTGACGGCGTCGAACCCCTCGATGATCTCCACATGGATGCCCTCGGGGACGTCCATGGACTTCCACATCTCCCACAGCGCCTGGTCCAGGTCCACGCCGGTCTCCTCAACAGCAACCGCGCTCATCGGAACACCCCAATTTCCCGTCCAGTGATCAGCCCGCGCGAGCCCGCGCGAGCAACGGCAGCACGGTCGCACGCGACCTGGGGGTCGGCCGGGTGAACGGCAACGGGTTCACTCGATCGAGGAGTTTCGGGGCCGGGAACGCCGGAACCGCAGGACGGGCCGGGGCCTGTCCTGCGGTTCGGGGGTGGTCGCGCCCGCCTTTCGGGCGGGCGCGGACCTGGTGGGTCAGGAAGCCGAGCGGGCCGGCTTGCGGCGGGAGACGTAGAGGGCGGCGGCGCCGAGGCCGAGGGTGAGGCCGGAGCCCAGGGCGAGGTACGGGGTGGCGGGGTTGGAACCGGTGTCGGCGAGTTCGGTGGCCGAGCCGGTGGTGGCGGCCTGCGCGGCGGTCGCGGTGCTGGTCGAGGTGGTCGACCTGTTCGAGGCGGTGGCGGCCTTGGTCGCGGTGGACGCCTTGGTCGCGGCGGTGTCCGAGGCCGGGGTGCCGGCGGCGGGCTGCTCGGCCGGCTTCTCGACGGGCTTCTCGACCGGCTTCGCGGCGGCGGCCCGGGCGTCGGCGAGCGCCTTGTCCGCGGCGGCCTTGGTGGCGGCCGCGGCCTTGGTGGCCTCCTGGGCCGTGGAGATCCGCCGGAACGCCTCGACCTTGGCGTCGTCCAGGGCCTTGCCCGCGGCGGTCACGGCGGCCTTGGCCTTCTCGTCCGCGGCGGTGGCGGCGTTGGCGGCCTCGAACGCCTTCAGCATCCGCTCCCTGGCCTTGGGGAGGTCCTCCTCCTTGGCGGTGCCGTACGCCCGAGCGGCCTCCTCGGCCTCCTTGTCGGTGGTCTCCCTGGTCGCGGCGGCCTGCTTGGCGGCGGCCCGCGCCTCCTGGAGCCTGCCCTGGTAGGGCTGCGGGTCCTTCAGGAACGCGGTGGCCTCGGCCGTGACCTCGGCCTCGTTCGCGACGGCCGCCGTGTGGGCCTTGGCCGCGGCCGCGGCGGCCTGCTCCAGCTCGGCGATCGAGCCGCTGTCGCTCCGGGTCTGCGTCACCGACGCCGACTCCGCGAAGGCGGGCGCGGCGGAGAGCACGGCGGCGGGCGAGACGACGGCGGCGACGAGGACGGCCGAGACCAGCGAACGGCGGAGGTTCACGATGACCCCTTTCGGGTCGAAAGGAAAAGCAAGGGTCACGGCCGGAGGGTTCCTCACGGCCGGACGACGCCGATCATAGGCACACGCATTCTTAACGCTCCATGCCGGATTCCGGCAATGACCGGGCGTCCAACCTTCCGGGTTCACCAGGGAATTGACGAGTCGACAAAGCCGGGGCAAAAGCGCGCCCCAGACGTCCGAATTCGTGGCATTCGGGTCGGCGGGGCCGAATTCGCGGCATTCGGCCCCGCGGGAATCCGGTCAGCGCTGCCGGGGGAGTTCGACGCGGAAGGTGGCGCCCTCGCCCGGGGCGGTGTGCAGGGTGAGGGTGCCGCCGTGGGCGCGGGTGAGGGCGGTGGCGATGGCGAGGCCGAGGCCGGCGCCGCCGCCGTTGTCGCGGCTGCGGGAGGCGTCGACCCGGAAGAACCGGTCGAAGACCCGCTGGGCCTGCTCCTCGGTGAGGCCCGGGCCGGAGTCGGCGACCTCCAGCAGGCAGACGCCGCCGGGGCCGGCTCCCACCCCGATCCGGACCGGGGTGCCGGCCGGGGTGTGCTTGACCGCGTTGCCGACCAGGTTGGTGACCACCTGCCGCAGCCGCGCCTCGTCGCCGAGGACGGGCGCCGCGCCGGGCGCGCCGGTGCCGGCCGGGCCGGTGAGCGCGACCGGGCGGCTCGGGTCGAGGGCGGTGAGGTCGTGCAGCGCGTCGGCGGCGAGGGTGCGCAGGTCCATCGGGGCGAGGTCGAGCGGGCGCTCCTCGTCCAGCCGGGCGAGCACCAGCAGGTCCTCGACCAGGGCGCCCATCCGGTCGGCCTCGCTCTCGATCCGGGTCATGGTCCGCTTGACGTCGGCCTCGGTGGGCAGCGCGCCCATCCGGTAGAGCTCGGCGAAGCCGCGGATGCCGGCCAGCGGGGTGCGCAGCTCGTGCGAGGCGTCCGCGACGAAGCGCCGCATCCGGGCCTCGGACTCGGCGCGGGCCGCGAAGGCCGCCTCGATCTGGGTGAGCATCCCGTTGAGCGCGATCGACAGCCGGCCGACCTCGGTGCCCGGGGAGAGCTCCGGCATCCGGTGCGACAGCTCGCCGGCCGCGATCCGCTCGGCGCCCGCCTCGATCCGGCGCAGCGGCCGCAGCCCGGCGCGCACCGCGAAGAAGCCGAGCGCGGCGATCAGCACCAGGACGCCGCCGCCGATGGCCAGGAAGGAGGCGCTCAGCCTGCCGATGGTGGCGTCGATGTCCTCGCGGGAGACCGCCACCATGACGTAGGTCGGGGTGACCGCGGGCGAGGCGTACGCGCTGGGGTTGGCGGCCTGCCCGCGGGGGGCCTGGAGCGGCAGCACCAGCACCCGCCAGCTGTGCCGGCCGCGCTGGTCGGGCAGGTCGAAGGGGACGTCGGGGGCGGTCCGGGTCGGGTCCAGTCCGGCCAGTTGGGGCGCCGGGTCGCTGTCCGAGACGGGCTGGCGCATCAGCGCCTGGACCTTGCCGTCCGAGGAGAGGTACTGCACCAGGTACTGGCTGGGCAGGCTGACCCGCCGCCCGGCGACCAGGGGCTTCCCGGCGGCCGGCGCGACCACCTGGCTCGGGGGCTTGCGGGAGAGCGGCAGCCCGTACCGCTGGAGCTGTTCGTCCAGCTGTTCCACCAGCTGGGTCCGTACGGCGCCGAGTACGAAGGTGTCGCTGACCGCGAGCCCGGTGGCGACCAGCGCGAACACGAGCACCAGCAGCCGGGCGCGCAGCGACAGCCGGGAGGAGAAGCGGGCGGGCACGAGCGGGTCCGGTCAGCCCTGCGGGGGGCGGCGCAGGGCGTAGCCGATGCCGCGCACGGTGTGGATCAGCTTGGGGCCGTGCGCCGGGCCGGAGTCGAGCTTGCGGCGCAGGTAGGAGATGTACGACTCGACGATGGAGAGGTCCCCGCCGAAGTCGTAGGCCCAGACGTGGTCGAGGATCTGCGACTTGGAGACCACCCGGCCGACGTTGGCCATCAGGTAGTGCAGCAGCTTGAACTCGGTCGGGGAGAGCGAGACCGGGGTGCCGCCCCGGGTGACCTCGTGGGCGACCGGGTCGAGGCTGAGGTCGGCGACGACCAGTCGGCCGTCCTCGGCGGGCCCGCCGGCCCGGCGCAGGATGGCGCGGATCCGGGCGATCAGCTCCTCCAGGCTGAAGGGCTTGGTGACGTAGTCGTCCGCCCCGGCGGCCAGGCCCTGGACCTTGTCGCCGACGCCGTCCTTGGCGGTGAGGAAGAGCACCGGCAGGTGGTCGGCGGGGTGCCCGTGGGCCGGCCCGGCTATCTGCCCGCGGCTGGTGCGCTCGCGCAGCTTCTCGACGACGGTGAAGCCGTCGAGGTCGGGGAGCATCACGTCGAGGACGACCAGGTCCGGGCGCTCGGCGGCGACCAGTTCGAGCGCCTCGGTGCCGGTGGCGGCGGAGGCGACGCGGAAGCCGGAGAAGCGCAGCGAGGCGGAGAGCAGCTCGCGGATGTTGGGCTCGTCGTCCACGACGAGCAGGAACGCCTCGCCCTGGCCGCCGGGCACCGTGGAACCGCCTGGTGTGGTGACAGTGCCTTGCACGGGGCTTTCGCCTCCCGGTCGGACGATGACGTTCAGCATGAGGCTAGCCCCCGGAGGCTATGCGGCATGGATGAATGTTGGATTAACACCTTATCGGTCGGTTTTTGGGCGATCGGCGCACAGGGGTGGGGTCGGTGGTGTGCGCACGGGCGTGGACACGACGGACGGGGCGCGCACGCTGCGTGACGCGCCCCCTCGGTGTGCCGGCTCCCCCTCCGAGCGGGTCGACGCGAGCCGACGGGTGGACACCGCCCGCCGGTCGGCCCGACCCCCGGTCGCGAGCGACCCCCCGGACGCGACCGGCCCCTCGGGACCGCGGAATCCGTTCGCTTTTCCTCCTGCTATGATTTACAGCGAGGCGTAGGCAGTGCTTTCGAGCAATTGCCCGGCCCGATCATTTCGGTGGTCATAGCGAGAGGGAAACGCCCGGCTCCATTCCGAACCCGGAAGCTAAGCCTTTCAGCGCCGATGGTACTGCAGGGGGGACCCTGTGGGAGAGTAGGACGCCGCCGAATTCTTCTTACGGCCCCTGCCGTGTTTCGAAAGAGACACGGCAGGGGCTTTTTGCGTTTCTCCGGCCGTTCCCCGGCCGTTCCCCGCCCCCGGTACGGGCGCCGACCCGCCCGCAGCGGCGCGTCCGCCATCCGAGACGCCGAGTCCCGGAAGTGGTGCTTTGCGGGCATCTGCGAGGATGGCGGACATCGAAACAGACTTGCGTCTCGCTACCTGAGACTGCAATATCATGCTATGGACAACACTAGCGGCGTCGGCGTTCTCGACAAGGCCGCTCTGGTGCTCAGCGCACTGGAGTCGGGCCCCGCCACACTGGCGGGGCTGGTCGCCGCCACCGGTCTGGCGCGCCCCACCGCCCACAGACTCGCCGTCGCACTCGAACACCACCGCCTGGTCACCCGCGACATGCAGGGCCGCTTCATCCTCGGCCCCCGCCTGTCCGAACTCTCCGCCGCCGCCGGCGAGGACCGACTGCTCGCCACCGCGGGCCCCGTCCTCACCCACCTGCGCGACGTCACCGGGGAGAGCGCGCAGCTCTACCGCCGCCAGGGCGAGATGCGCATCTGCGTCGCCGCCGCCGAACGACTCTCCGGTCTGCGCGACACCGTCCCCGTCGGCAGCACCCTGCCGATGAAGGCCGGCTCCGCCGCCCAGGTCCTCCTCGCCTGGGAAGAGCCCGAGCGCCTCCACCGAGGCCTCCAGGGCGCCCGCTTCACCGCCACCGCGCTCAGCGGCGTCCGCCGCCGCGGCTGGGCCCAGTCCATCGGGGAGCGCGAGCCGGGCGTCGCGTCCGTCTCCGCCCCCGTCCGCGGACCGTCCAACCGCGTGGTGGCCGCCGTCTCCGTCTCCGGCCCCATCGAGCGGCTCACCCGCCACCCGGGTCGCCTGCACGCCCAGGCCATCATCGAGGCCGCCAACCGGCTCACCGAGGCCCTCCGCCGCAGCTGACCGCCGGGCAGCGCGGCCGGAACGCACGAACGGAACGGGCCGCGCCCGAGGAAAGGATCTCCTCGGGCGCGGCCCGTTCCGTCTCTCGGTCCCCCGCCTACGGTTCGACGCCCTACGGTTCGAGGCGGTGCGGGCCCCGGAAGAGGAACGTCGCCTCGCGGATCGACGGCAGGCCGAGCGCCAGCATCAGCAGCCGGCCGAGCCCCAGACCGAGCCCGCCGTGCGGCGGGGTGCCGTAGCGGAAGCAGTCGAGGTACCCGGAGAGCGGGCCGGTGTCCATGCCCTTCTCCCGGGCCTGGGCGACGAGGCGGTCGTACCGGTGCTCGCGCTGGGCGCCGGTGGTGATCTCCACGCCCTTCCACAGCAGGTCGAAGGACTCGGTGACGGTCGGGTCGTCCTCCGGCCGCAGGTGGTAGAACGGCCGCACGGCGGCCGGGAAGCGGGTGACGAAGACGAACTCGTGCCCGGTCTCCTCGGCGATCAGGCCGCACAGCGCCCGCTCGCCCTCGGGGTCGAGGTCCTCCTTGACGCCCTCCGGGTCCCAGCCGGTGGCGCGGAGCCGGGCCAGCGCGTCGGCCATCGTGATCCGGGGGAACGGCAGTTCCGGGACGACGACCCGGGTGCCGAAGTGCTCGGCGATCGCCGCGCCGTGGCGCTCGGCCACGGCGGTCAGGACGCGGTGCAGCATCCGCTCCTCGAAGGCCATCACGTCCTCGACCCCGTCGACCCAGGCGATCTCGACGTCGACCCCGGTGAACTCGGTGGCGTGCCGGGAGGTGAAGGACGGCTCGGCGCGGAACACCGGCCCGATCTCGAAGACCCGGTCGATGCCGCCCGCGATGGCCATCTGCTTGTAGAACTGCGGGGACTGGGCGAGGTAGGCGGTCCGGCCGAAGTAGCCGACCTCGAACACCTCGGCGCCCGACTCGGAGGCCGTCCCCATGAGCTTCGGCGTGTGCAGCTCGGTGAAGCCCTCCTCGGCCGCCACCTCCCGCATCGCCCGCTCGACGGTCGTCTGGACGTCGAAGACCAGCTGCTGGGAGGGCCGCCGGATGTCGAGGAACCGCCAGTCCAGGCGCTGGTCGATCCCGGTCTTCTCGTCGATCGGCAGCTTCGGCTCGGCCGGGGAGACGACCTCCACGCGGGTCGGGACGATCTCCAGACCACCGAGCTTGACCTGCGGGCTGGCGACCACCCGGCCGGTGATCTTCACGGCGGACTCGACCGTCACGCCCTCGAAGGCGGCCTCGATGACGTCGTCCTCCCCACCCCGGAGGTGGGTGACCTGCACGAGACCGGTGTGGTCCCGGACCAGGACGAACTGGATGCGCCGCTGGAGTCGGAGCGTGTTCACCCACCCGTAGACGGTGACCGTCTCCTCCAGGTGCGCGGGCAGCTCGGCGACAAGGGTGCGCGTCATGACAGGGAACTCCCCGGGTTTGCGGGCGCGTTGGTCGCGCCACGTCGACGGGCGGTAAACGGCCGCCCTGGGCGCGTTCACCGTAGAGGATCAAGCCCGTGGGAGTCGCGGGGTTTTCCGTCGTGTCCGGGCGGACGGCGGACGGTGTCCGGGCGGACGGCGGACAGGGGTCGGCGGCCCCTGCGCGGTGCGAGGGGCCGCCGGAACGGTGCGGTCGCCGTCGGCCGACCGCCTCGTACGGGGAGGAGGCGGTGGCCGTCGCGGTGGGGATCGTCAGTGCAGCTGCGACTGCCAGTCGGCGGGGACCCGGCCGGCCGGGCCCGGGGTGGGCTGGGTGACCGGGTGGGCGGTGGGCGGTGCCAGCGGCGGGCCCTCGTAGTACTCGCCGGTGTCCAGGTTCCAGAACCACTCCTCGCCGGGCTCGAAGCTGACCAGGAACGGGTGGCCGGCCTGGCGCGCGTGCTTCGTCGCGTGCTGGGCGGGGGAGGAGTCGCAGCAGCCGATGTGGCCGCAGGCCGCGCAGCGGCGCAGGTGGAACCACCATCCGCCGCCGGCCAGGCACTCCGCGCAGCCGTCGCCGCTGGGCACCGCGGCGGGGTCGATTCCCGGGATCGGCTCGCCGGTCATAGCTGCCTCCTCGGCTGGGCGGTCCGTCCCCACCAGCCTGGCCCGGCCGTGGCGGCGCTGCCAGTCCGGGGCACCTGACCGTCCGCGGCACTTGACCGTCCGGGGCACCTGACCGTCCGGGCGCCGCAACCTTTCGGCCCGCTCACGGCATCAACCTGGTAGGGGGCGGGCCACGGGAGGGGCGCCGCAGACGGGGCGGACCAGGGCGGCCGGGGGCGGGGCGGGGCGGACCGAGTCGGAGGCCGGCCGCCGAATTCCCCCGAATTCATTCGGTACGTATGCGATTCACCCCCCGGGAATCGACCCCGGAGCCTGTTGCAGAGCCGTGACAGCCGCACGCGAAAAACCGTTCGACCGGAGACTTCCAAGGGTTAGCATTCCGGAATGGCATCGAACCTCCCCCCGATATGGAGTTCCTCCGAGAACGCGGACCTCCAGCCGTCCCGCAAGGCCCCGCTCCGGCTGGCCCGCCTCGGTGCGACCTTCCTGGGGGTGAGCGTCGTGTCCGGTGTGCTGCTGGCAGGCCTCGTCCTACCCGTCGCCGGCGGCATCGGGCTGACGGCCAAGAGCACGGCGGAGGGGTTCGAGGACGTCCCGTCCGACTTCAAGACCCCGCCGCTCACCCAGGCGACCCAGATCTTCGACGCCAAGGGCGGCCTGATCGCCAAGGTCTACGAGCGCGACCGCACCGTCATCACCGCCGAGCAGATGTCGCCGTTCATGCGCCAGGCCCAGGTCGACATCGAGGACGCCCGCTTCTACGAGCACGGCGCCGTCGACCTCAAGGGCGTCCTCCGCGCGATCAGCAAGAACGCCGAGAGCGGCACCGCCTCCCAGGGCGCCTCCACGCTGACCCAGCAATACGTCAAGAACGTCAACGTCGAGCAGGCGGGCGACGACCGGGACGCCGTCCTGGAGGCCCAGCGCAAGACCCTGGGCCGCAAGATCCAGGAGCTCAAGGTCGCGATCAAGCTGGAGGAGGAGGTGCCGAAGGAGCAGATCCTCACCAACTACCTCAACATCACGTACTACGGGAACGGCGCCTACGGGGTGGAGGCCGCCTCCCAGCGCTACTTCAGCAAGAGCAACAAGGACCTCACCGTCGCCGAGGCGGCGACGCTCGCCGGGCTGGTGCAGAACCCGTCGCAGTACGACCCGAAGCTGCACCCGCAGGCCGCGCAGAACCGCCGCGACACCGTCATCGACAAGATGCTGGAGAACAAGCACATCACCGCCGAGCAGGCGAAGGAGGCGAAGGCCGCCCCGCTCGGCCTGAACTACAAGGCGCCGCAGAACGGCTGCATCACCGCCCAGGCCGGCATGGGCTTCTTCTGCGACTACGTGCGCCACGTGGTCAAGCAGGACCCGGCCTTCGGCCAGAGCTCCGACGAGCGCAAGAAGTTCTGGAACCAGGGCGGCCTGAACATCTACACCACGCTGGACCCGGAGAAGCAGGCCGCCGCCCAGAACGCGGTGAGCAGCAACGTCCGGGTCACGGACAGCGTCTCCGCCGCCGCCTCCATGGTCGAACCCGGCACCGGCAAGATCCTCGCCATGGCCCAGACCCGCCCGTACGGCCTGGACACCAACCAGAACCAGACCGTCGTCAACCTCAACGTCGACGCGGCGATGGGCGGCGGCAACGGCTTCCAGCCCGGCTCCACCTTCAAGCCGGTCGTCGCGGCCGCGGCCCTGGAGGCGGGCCTGCCGGCGACCCAGGAGTACTCGTCCCCGAACAAGCTCGAGTACCCGACGATGAAGACCTGCGAGGGCACCTGGAAGAACGAGGCCCGGCCCAGGACGGTGGTGCCCAACGAGTCCGCGAACGAGAAGGGCCCGTACCAGCTGAAGATGGCGATGGCCCTCTCGGTCAACACCTACTTCATCCAGATGGAGCAGGAGATCGGCCTCTGCGCGGTCAAGCAGATGGCCAACAAGCTCGGCATCACCACCAAGGCCAGCGGCAAGCCCCTGGAGGAGGTCCCCGCGATGGCCCTGGGCGTCGAGGAGATGAGCCCGCTGACCATGGCCAACGTCTACGCGACCTTCGCCGCCCAGGGCACCCACTGCGCCCCCGTCGCCATCAACCGGATCACCACCGTGGAGGGCAAGGACGTCCCCGTCCCGTCCTCCCAGTGCGAGAAGGCGTTCTCCGACTCGACGGCACGGGCGCTGAACACCGTCCTGAACGGCGTCACCGAGAACAACGGCACCGGCGCGGCGCTCAGCCTGGACGACAACCGCCAGATCGCCGGCAAGACCGGCACCTCGGACCGCAAGCGGGCCGCCTGGTTCAACGGCTACACCCCGCAGCTCGCCACCGCCGTCTGGATCGGCGGCCCCCAGGGCGGCGTCGAGATGCGCAACATCACCATCAACGGGAAGTACCGGGCCGAGGTGTTCGGCGCCGACGGCCCCGGCCCGATCTGGCGGGACGCCATGAACCAGGCCCTGCGCGGCACCCCCAAGCAGTCCCTGCCGATGGCCGACATCCCCGACCCGGCCCCCCGGACCGACCCGAACAAGACCCCGTCCGGCACCGGCACCGGCGCCCCCGGCGGCCAGGCGACCGCCCCGGCGGGCCCGGCGACCACCACCGAGAACGACCAGCAGCCCTGACGCCGCGTTCCCCGCGCGTCGCCCCGCACGTCGCCCCGTCGAGCACCGGCTCGGCGGGGCGACGTCGTTCTCTCCCCCTGTGCGGTGCCGGAAATTGAGCGGTGTGACTTTCTTGTCATGGCTATGGTGGCCCGATGGCATCGATCAAGCAGTTCCAGGTCACCTTCGACTGCGCGGAGCCCGAGCGCGTCGGCCGCTTCTGGTGCGAGGCCCTGGGGTACGTCCCGCCGTCCACGCCGGAGGGGTTCGACACCTGGGACGACTACCAGCACTCGCTGCCGCCCGAGAAGCGGGGCTCGTGGTTCGCCGCCAGTGACCCCACGGGTGCCGGCCCGCGCATGTACTTCCAGCGCGTCCCCGAAGGCAAGGTCGTCAAGAACCGGGTGCACCTCGACGTACGGGCCGGCACCGGCCTGGTCGGCGCGGAGCGCGTCGCGGCCCTGGAGGCCGAGTGCGCCCGACTGGTAGCCCTCGGCGCGACCCGCGTCCAGTTGCTGGTCGCCGACGAGGAGAACGAGTCGTGCCTCTCGATGCAGGACGTCGAGGGCAACGAGTTCTGCCTCGACTGAGCACCGCCCGGATTCCACAACTTCCTGTTCGCTCAGAGCGCCCAGCGGGTCACGCTGCCGTCCGGTGCCGAGTAGCTCACGAACTGCCCCTCCGGCCCGGCCTCGACCGTGAACCACTCACGGCGGGGGCGGTTCTGGCCCAGCCAGCTCCGGTGGGCGGCTTCGACCGCTCGCCAGAGGTCGCGGGGGCCGCTGCGGGCGACGGTGCCGCCGTGCGCGTGGGCGGTCGAGCCGTCCGCGACATCGCGAAGGACGTGACCGTCCCGGACGACGGTGGGACCGAGGTGGAGGTCGGCCCAGAACGCGAACCCCGGGTCGTCCAGGACCTGCGAGTTGGTCTCCGTCATCCGGCTATCCGCCTGCGGGCCCGGCACCTCCCGCCCGCTCTCCTTCCCGCCGCGCAACGGCATGAAGGCCGCCGGACGGTGCAGGAACCGCCCGACCGCGCGCCCGTCCGACACCTTGGTGAGCCTGGCCACCGCACCGCCCAGCGGGGCGACGATGAGGCCGCCCGGCGCGCACTGGTCGAGCCACGCCCGGGGCACGCGACGGACACCACAGGTGGCGATGATCCGGTCGTACGGCGCCCCCGGCGGGTACCCGTCGGCTCCGTCGGCCCGGACCACGACGGGCGCGAAGCCGGCCTCACCCAACCGGGTACGGGCGGTCGCCACCAGGTGCTCGGTGCGGTCGACGGTCGTGACGTGGGCCGCCCCCGCGAGGTGGCAGAGCAGAGCGGCGTTGTAGCCCGTCCCCGTCCCGACCTCCAACACCCGCTCCCCGGGCCGGACATCCAGCGCGTCCAGCATGTCGGCCATCAGGCTCGGCAGCGTGGAGGAGGAGGTCGCCACCCCGCGGACGCCGTCCGGCCCGGCATCCTCCGCGTGCACGCCGCCCACCTCGGTGACCAGCACCCGGTCCGCGTACACCTCCCGCAGCCACGCCTCACCGGCCGGCCAGGGGCGGTGCACACCCCCTTCCTCCCGGTAGAACACCGGAACGAACGGATGCCGCGGCACATTGAGGAACGCCTCGACCACCCGCGAGGACAGCACCGCGCTCACCCGCTCGATCTCCGAGGCCAACGCGACCCGCGCCCGCAGGAGTTGGTCTTCGTCATACAGGAGGGTCGTCATGTCTGGTGGACCCCTTCCAAGTAGTCGCAGATGGCAGCGGTGATGGGCAGGCCGGTCGCCTGCTCGATGAACCCGTACTGCCCGTTGGGGTTCACCTCAAGGAACGTCCAGTCGCCCGATGGCGACACGACGAAGTCGAAGGCACCGTAGGGCAGTTCCAGCCTGTCCAGCATGCGACGGACAGCACTCGCCACCGCTGCGGGAGGGTCGCAGGCCTGGTAGGTCAGGCTGTCGTAGTCGCTTCGCCAATCGACCTCCGCTGCCGCCGAGTTCGCGTGGATCCCGGCGGCGAACAGCCGCCCGTCGACGGCGGTGAGCCGCACTTCGTGGGCCTTGGGCACCCATTCCTGGAACAGGTGCGCCGTGGTACGGATCGACGGATCACCGGTGTCGGCCGTGCTCAGCACGCTCGCGTACACGGCGACCGACTGACCTCCGACCGTCCCGCGGATCGGTGTGAAGGGCTTGTAGACCACCGGAGCCCCGATGCCGTCCGCGAACTCCCGTGCGGCTTCAGGCCTATTGGTGATCAACGTGCGCGGGACCCGAAGCCCCGACTCGGCCGCCACCCGAAGCTGGAACGGCTTGTACTCGGCATCGGCCGCGCGGCCCGGCGGCGGCAGCCACCGGCAGGGCAGCGCGGACAGCAGGCCGCCGAACCCTCGCCGCGCCTCGGCGGAGGCCACGCTGCGGGCCTCCGCCGACATCTCGGCGGGGAACTCCGGTGCGGTCGGGCGACGGTAGTAGACCGACCGCACGGCCGAGAGGTCGAGTGTCCGCCGTCCGGTCGCCAGCGTCCCGGTCCAGCCGGACGCCCCGTCGAGGCCGGCCGCCAAGGCCAGCCTCGACGGGAACCACGCCGTGTCCGCCCGGAAGACGGGAGTTCCGCGCCGGTTCAGTTCCTCGATCACGAGGTCGGCGGTGGGATCGAAGGTCCCCGTCAGCACGAGGACGGCATCGGCGGTCGGCATCTCAGTCGCTGCTGCTTCCCGGGTCGTCCGGCGCGTCCATCTGCCCGGACGGCTGCGTCGGGCCGTAGGTCTTGGGCGGGGTGCTGGTCATGTAGACGCCGGGCGGGAGGCCCTCGTAGGTGCAGGTCTGCGTCTCGTCGTCGTAGCCGATGTCGGCGGGCAGGATCCCCCCGGCCCCGGTGACCGGGACGAGGAACCGGAAGGCGAACGGGCTCCCGGGCCCGCCCTCGCCGTCCAGCCCGGGCATCGGCGTCGCACCGGCGACGCCCATCGGCAGCCGGGACTCGGCGCGGTCGAAGACCGGCACGCCTCCCGGCCGGCTCAGAACGGTGGTGGACATGTGTGTACCTCCGCGTCGTCGCACTCATCGAGCAGTGGGCGCACGTCGGGTTCCCAAGCATTCTGGAATCCCTGCGGCTCCCATCATCGGACGAGCACAAATGTAGGGGCCAAACGCGGGTGGCCGGCAAGGATTTCCTGTTCGGTCAAAAATAGACCGAACCACGAAACAGGCGATCCATGTATGACTATTGACGATACCGATCTCCCCACTCGGCCAGCCGATCCCGGGCATCGCCGCCCCAGAGTGCATACCCTTCGAAGGATCGAAACTCCTTCAGATAATCCTCTACATCCTGCGACTCGCGGAACGCAAGCATTCCTGTCACAACTTCCACAGTGACCAGCGCCGAATCATAGATGGTGAACACGTTCAGCGGCCCCCGTGGTATGTGCCCTGCCATCGGGATGACACCGAGCCGAACATTCGGCAAGCGGGATACCAAAACCAGGTGGTCAAGTTGCATCGCCATGGCCCCTACCGGCAACAGCGGCCAGAGACAAGCCTGCTCGGTCAAGAGGAAGGCGAAGTGCTTGGTGGTGTCGTGAAGAACAGCCTGTCGCCCCAACTTCGCGGCAATGACCTTCGAATGGTCACCGGGAAGCGAAGCAAGACTGGCTTCGATGTACTCCGGCACCGCAAGCAGCCCAGTGACCATGGTCGGCAGGAAATACCGAAACTCGCTCGCGCCTCGCTCAAGTGCCGCCAACTCGTCTTGCTTCTCGTTCACGCCTAGCTGGCGTTGACTTCTTAAACCCTGCCATTCCACGCTCACGATGCACTCACCCCTGGCTTTTCCCCTCACTCAAATACTCGTCTCGAATGGTTTCGATCATTCGGCGCATCTCGTCACCGACCATGGCCGCAGCCGCGAATCCATCGAACTTGCGGACGTACAAATCGACATCCCGCGGATCGGTGACCGTCACCTCGGCGTGCACGGTCTCGACCGTCACCATGCGGTCGTCCCGGATGACGAAGGAGTGCGCCGGCACATCGGTCTGCGCTGCGGCCAGCGGAACGATCCGGACGTCGACATGGGAGAGTCGAGAAGCGGAGAGGATGCGGTCCAACTGCCCGGCCATCATCGCGGGCGGCACCAGACGCCAACGGAGGACCGGCTCGGTGATGACGAACCGCATGGTCTTCATGGCGTCGTAGAGGGACTGTTGTCTGACAAGCCTCGCAGCGACCGCCCGCGCGAGCTGGTCCTCGCCGAGTTCCTTCCTCCCGAAGACCGCACGCACGTATTCCGGGGTCTGTAGGAGTCCGGGAACGAGAGAAGGCTGGAACACACGGAGAAGCCTCGTGGAGTCGTCCAGTGCCTTGATCTGCTCCTGCTTGCGGTGGTACCCGAGGCGCCGTACCAGACGCCAGGCGGTCGCCTCCGTGGCCTGTGCCCGCGCGGCAGCCATGTACTCGGACTTGACCTCGTCGGACACGCCTATGGCGGTGAGGATGCGGTCCACATCCACGACAGTGGGCGGCACCTTGCCGGTCTCGATCTTGCTCAGCTTGCTCGGAGACATGACGGCGCTGCGGGCCACGGCCTTGGCCTCCTTGTCGGAGGCCTGCCGCAGTTCCCGCAGCGCCGGTCCAAGCCGCGTTCTGTTCACCCGCTGTGCTCGGCCCACCATTCGGAGAACGGGACCGCTTGCGCCATCACGGTGTCCCGGTACACCTTGAACTCATCGACCCGGCCGCCTGTGCGGAAGTCGACACCGAGGTACTTGCCGTCGTCGTAGCTCATCGAGGCGGCAGTCTCGTCGTCGAAGAGCCAGAAATCCGGGGCTTCCGGGACGGGGTTCTGCCGGTCGGTGATGTCGAGGATGAAGAACTCCTCACCCACCGTCATGTTGCGGTGGTATCCCCACGCGAGTTCGAAGCGGAGGTAGTCCGTGAGCGGCCGCGAAAGGATGTGCACCCGGTACAGGCGCTTGCCTGCCTGGGTGGCCCGGGCCACTGTCTTGACCCACCCGGCGTTCTTGTAGTCGTCCGGCTGTTCCTCGCCGGCGAGGAAGGCCCGGTAGGCGTCGACTCCGCCGGACCGGCTGTAGTCGTCGAGCGTTTCGAGTCGGAACGCCTCGCGCTCGAACGCCGAGAACCAATCCCCGAGAGTCCTAGATGAGGTTGTCACGGACGGCCTTTCGAATGAGTTCGACGGGAACCTCGACCAGCATCTCGTGTGCCGGGATCTGGAGACCGTGTCCGGTCACGAGCTCGCCCTGGACGGCGAGGGTGCCCCGATCCGTCAGGTACAACGTCGGGCACTCGCCTTCGTCGCAGGAACCTACAAGCCGTGTCAGCTTCACCGTTACCTCCTTGCTCGTCGGGTCTCCGAACGATGCTCTCGGGGTTTCGCCGGCCGGGGCAAGGCGCTTGTGTTGCCGGTACTGGAAACTGGACCGCTCTCGAACATGTGCCGCAAAGCATGGGCGAGTTGTCGGCCGGCGGCTCCTTGCGGGGAGCGAGGAGCCGCCGGGTAGGGCTACCGGCGCAGGAAGTCGGAACGGCCGACTTCCTGCGCCGAGTCGGGGTGGGGGTGGGGGTTCAGTCGGCGGTGGGGAAGGCGGCGCGCAGGGCGGGGGTGCGGGTGAGGACGGCGACGGCGAGGAGGGCGAGGGCGGAGAGGCCCTGGAGGACGGCGTACCAGGGCGGGCAGAGGCCGGGGATGAGGTCCACGGCGATGATGGCGATCGGCATCACGGTGGAGAGGGTGCGGACGCGGTCGAAGGCCTTGGCGGAGCCGTCGGCGGCGCGGGTGGCCAGCCGGTGGAGGTACGGGGCGACGGCGAGGAAGATGACGCCGCGGATCCACATGAACGGGGTCGTCGGGTGGCCGATGGACGCCATCACGGCGACCGTGCCGAGGACGATGGCGCCGGCTAGGCCGAAGAGCGTGATGCACTTCTTCACCGTGGTGAAGGTGGACTGGTGGGCCGTGGGCGCCATGGTTCTTTCCCCTCCGTGTCGTTGTGGGAACGACGCTACGGAGCGGACGCGCGGCCGAGTATGGGTCCAGCCCCACAAGGGGGTGGGTCCAGCCCCACTCCCAGCGAACCGTTCCGGAGGGAGAGCCGCCTCTACGGCGGGAGGGGCCGCCGGGGCGGAGGCGGTGCGCAGGAAGTCGGGCCGGCCGACTTCCTGTGCCGGGTCTTATCGGGTTCTTGCCGGGAACCGGCAGGGGACCGGGCGGGATCTTGCGGGGTCCGGGCGGCGCGGGGCGGGGCTGATCTTAATAGTGTGATCGTCAGTGGACGTGAGCGAACGTCCGTGATGTGGGGGGTGGGGGCATGACTCCACTGGGCTTGAGCGTGGCCACCTGGTGGTGGATCGTCGCGCTGACGACGGTGCTGTTCTGGGCGATGGCGATACCGCCGCAGGTGACCCGGCAGTACCGGATCATGGTGGCCCTGGCGCCGCTGGTCGGAGCGCTCTTCCTGGTCGGGCGCTCCCACATGAACGGGACGACCTCGGCCGGCGCGCTGTCGATGTACTCGCTGGCGATGCTGTCGCTGACGCTGGGAACGGCCGGGCACCTCGGGAGGATGGCGCGCCTGCAACTGGCTGCCGACGAGGCGGGCGACAGGGACGAAGTGCCGCTCACCTGGGGCTTCATGGTGCAGTTCTTCCTGTGCGTGACTGCGGGCTTCGTGGTGTATTTCGTGATCCAGCCGTAGGCACGGGAGAGAGACGGACCGCACCCGGGCCTGGATCGGGGGTCATCCGGTCCGGGACGCCGAACTGGTCGACGGCGGAGCGGAGTTCGCGGTGGCAGGGTCGGGCCCCGACCACTTCTGAAGCACGCCGGCGGCCCCTTGCGGAGGAGCAAGGGGCCGCCGGACAGTTCGCTAGGCGGTGATGGTCACCAGGTGGTCGAACTCGCCCGCCTGAGTGCCCTGGAGGAACGCGGCGAAGTTGCGGGCGGTGGTGCGGACGATGACGTCGCCCTCGTCGGACTCCCGGAGTTCGATCACACCAGCATCGGCTCGCACCTCAACACAGTCTGCGTTCGAGCCCGAGAAACTGGACTTCTGCCACAAGAGGCTACTCATGGTTGCCACGACCTATCCGCGGTGGTTGCTGGTGAACAAGGGGCCACGCCGCCGGAAGAGTTCGCTAGGCGCCGACGGTTACCAGGTGGTCGAACTCGCCCGCCTTCGCGCCCTGGAGGAAGGCCGCGAACTTGGGGGCGATGGTGCGGACGATGACCTCGCCCTCGTCGGACTCGCGGAGTTCGATCACACCACCAGCGGTACGAACCTCAACGCATTCGGAGTTGGCAGCCGAGTAGCTGGACTTCTGCCAAGTGGAGTCAGACATATTTACTTTCCATATCCTTCTTGATGGATCGGATGAACTCCCGAGACTCCTCCTGCGAGAGAGCCGCCGAATCGAGCCGGTCGAGCCGGGACCGGAACTGGGCGATGTGGGCCGGCGCATCGAAGAGCACACTGTCGAGGCCTGAGTCCATCTGCACGGTGTCAAGCTCAGGGATCCGGCCTTCAACGTACGTGAAGTTTTCCTGGTTGACCGGAAGAGTATCCACATCGAACAGGACGACTCGGAGTGAGATGGTCGACCGTTCGGAGTCCTCGATGAGGCCGCCAAGCTGCTCGGCTTGGACCTTGGGGCCGCTGAACTGCATACGCAGCGCCGCCTCATGGATGAAGGCCGAGTACGGAATCTCACCGGAGCGGACCACGTTCTGCCGATGCATACGGAAGGCGGCCCTCAGGTCAACCTCATGCTGGGGAAGAGGCGGGAACCCTCGGGCGAAGACCGCAGAAGCGTAATCAGTGGTTTGGAGTAGCCCGGGAATGAAGGCCATGGTGTAGGTGGAGAGCGCGTAAGCACGACTCTCCATCTCGGCCATCTCAAGGAATTCCTGCGAGAGACGACCCCGGTACTCCTCCCACCAACCTCCCTTGTCGCGGTCCGTGATGATGTCCGCGAGCGCGTCGATCAGGGGCTCGTTGACGCACATGCACAACGCCGCGATCGTGCGCAGGCGTTCGACGCTGATGCCGGTCTTGCCGCTCTCCATCTGCGTCACGTGGGCGGGGTTGATGCCCAGTGCGCGGGCGAGCTGGCTGCCGCCGAGGCCGGCCTGTTCCCGCATCCTGCGAAGTTCGGCACCCAACCGCAACTGGCGAAGCGTCGGGTTCGATCGAAGGGCCATGGGACCAGTCTGCCAGCCCCGTTCGGGGGAACTTCTCGTTGATCGCCACAAATCTGTGGCGCCTCACGCTATCGTCACCCTCAGAACGATCCGATGGATCGTCAGACACGCCTTGGTTCAAGGCAGTAGGCGCCTGCTGCCCTCCGGCCGAAGAGCGGCCACGCCCTGGTCCGGCTCGCGGCTCTCCCCCTCCACACCCATACCTCTCGGAGGTTCCCGTGTGCACCTTGAACACCCCCTCCCTCACCCTCACCCGGCAGGCCCTGCGGAGCGCCCTGACCCGCGCCTCCTGGGACACCGAGACCATCTTCAACGCCGAACTCGCCCTCGGCGAACTCATCGTCAACGCGTGGCGGCACGCCGGTACCGCCTCGCCCGTCGTCTACTTCTCCCTCGACGTCGACACCCTCCGGGTCTGCGTCGCGGACGAGAGCGCCCTGCTCCCCCACGAGAAGCCCCTCTCCCTGCTCGCCGAGTCCGGTCGGGGCCTCCAGCTCGTCGCCGGGCTCACCCACCGCTGGGGCGTCGACCCCCAGGAGCGTGGCAAGACGGTCTGGTACGAGCTGGACTCCGCCGCGTGACCCGCGAACCGATCGCCCCCGACGACCCCCGGATGCGGAACTTCGCCGCCCCGCACATCACCGGCCTGCTCGGGGAGTTGCACCGTCGGGGCCTCCCGTACGGGCTGCTCTGGGGCTCGGCCTCGGCGGGCGAGACGATCCTCGACGGGCGTCTCCTGGTCGACTTCGGCAACGCGCCCGTGAGCACCCTCGTCAACCTCCTCCACCTGCTGCGGGACCTGGACCGGGAGGCGGCGTGGGAGCGGTGAGCCTCCTCGTACCGCGCTGAACACATGCGAAGGCCCTCGCCCACCGAAGGGGCGAGGGCCTCGCGGCGTCCGTCGGCTCCGGGTCAGCCGCCGGACGGGTTCCTGGGGGCGCCGCCACCGGCACCGCCGCCGAAGCCACCACCACCACCGAATCCACCGGCGGCGCCTTCGACCAGCTGGCTGGCGGTGTAGCCACCGTTGGCGTCGGGGGTGCCGACGACCGTCACGCTCTGGCCGGGCTGCAGGTCCCCGACCTTGCCCTCCTTGTTGAGCTGGACCTTCGTCGCGTCGCCGGTGGTGACCTTGATGGTGTTGCCGTTGGTGTCGGTCAGGTAGACGGTGTTGCCGTCGACGGCCTTGACCGTGCCCCGGGCGAAGCCGGCCTGCCCGCCCTGCCCCTGCCCGCCCTGCCCAGCGCCCTGCCCGACGCCCTGGCCCCCACGGCGGGAGCCGCCCTGCCCCTGCCCGTAGCCACCTCCCTGAGCAGCAGCGGCAGCCGGCCGGGCGGAGGACTTCCCGCCGCCCGTCGGCCCGTTGTTCTGCTGGTACCAGACCCCGCCCGCGAACGCCCCGGTGGCGATCACGCCGCCCGCCAGCACCAGGCTGAGCCAGGGCAGCTTCCGCCTCGGCGGCGCGGCCAGTTCGGCGCTCACGTCCCGCGCGTCCGGCGGGGTGGCGAGGAGGGCGACCTGCTCGGCCGGGGTCGCGGCCTCGACCGTGGCGATCTCTTTGCTCATGACAGTGGAGTCCTACTCGTGCCGGAGGGCGTCGATCGGCCGCAGCGAGGCGGCCCGGTTGGCGGGGTAGCTGCCGAAGAACAGCCCGATGGCGACGGCGATGGCGAAGGCGCCGAGCACCGATTCGGGGATCACCACCGGCGTGATGCCGACGATGCTGAAGTGCGAGCCGGCGATCCCGGCGGCCACGCCCAACCCCGCGCCGATCACCGACAGCAGCGTCGACTCGGTGAGGAACTGCCCGAGGATCACCGCGCGCGGGGCGCCGAGCGCCTTGCGGATGCCGATCTCCCTGGTCCGCTCGGTGACCGTCACCAGCATGATGTTGGTGATCCCGATCCCGCCGACCAGCAGCGAGATCGCGGCCACCGCGCCGAGCAGCACGGTGAAGGTCTTCGTCGTGCTCTCCCTCGCGGTGAGCAGGGAGGCCTGGCTGGTGATCCGGAAGTCCGCCTTGGCGGGGTCAGCGATCGCGTGCGTGCCGAGCAGGACGCGGGTGATCTCGGACTGGGCGGCCGTGGTGCTGTCCGCGTTCGCGGCCTGGACCAGGATCTGGTTGACGGAGCCGAAGCCGGTGAAGGCGTTCTGCACCGTCGGCAGCGGGGCGATGACCACGTCGTCCGGGTCGGTGAAGCCGCTGCCGCCCTTGGCCTGGAGCACGCCGACCACGGTGAACGGCGTGCCGCCGAGGACGACGGACTTGCCGACCGGGTTCTCGGTGTCGAACAGCTGCTTGGCCGTCGTCGCGCCGAGCACCGCGACCTTGCGCGAGTCGAGCACGTCGTCGTCGGTGAAGTACTCGCCGTGCGCGACCTTCTGGTTGGCGGTCTCGAAGTACGACGGGTAGGTGCCGACGATCGAGCCGGGGCTGTACGAGATGTTCCCGTACAGCGCGGTGCCGCTGGTGGTGACCACCGGGGCGACCGACCTGATCGCCCCCGCGTCGGTGTCGCTCGCCAGCGCCTTGGCGTCGGCGACCGTCAGCTTCTTCACCGAGGAGGTGGCCCGGGAGCCGCCGTTGGCCGAACCGGAGCTGACCGTCAGGGAGTTGGTGCCGAGCGAGGTGATCGAGTCCTTCACCGCCACCGACGAGCCGTTGCCGACCGCCAGCAGCAGGATCACCGAGGCCACGCCGATCAGCACGCCGAGCATGGTGAGCGCCGAGCGCACCTTGTTGGCGGCCAGGCCGCCGACCGCGAAGCGGAGCGTCTGCCAGAGGATCACGCCGGCACCTCCGCGCCCGCCACGCCGGCCACGCCCGCCGGGCCCGCCGCGAGCTCCGCGTAGGCCGCGTCCAGGAAGGGCGGCGGCCCCTCCACGGGCGCCTGCCGCAGATCGCTCACGATCTGCCCGTCGACCAGTCGCAGCACCCGCTTGGCGTGCCGGGCGACCTCGTCCTCGTGGGTGATCAGCACGACCGTGCGGCCGGTGGCGTTGAGCCCGTCGATCAGGGCCAGCACCTCCTCCGTCGAGCGGCTGTCGAGGTTGCCGGTCGGCTCGTCGGCGAGCAGCATCGCGGGCGCCGTCACCAGCGCCCGCGCCACCGCGACGCGCTGCTGCTGGCCGCCGGAGAGCTCGTTGGGCTTGTGGCCGGCCCGCTCGGCGAGCCCGACCAGCGACAGCGCGGCCATCGCCCGGCGGCGCCGCTCGGCGGTCCGGACGCCCGCGTAGGCCAGCGGCAGCTCGACCTGGGCGAGGGCGGTGGTGCGGGGCACCAGGTTGAAGGACTGGAAGACGAAGCCGATCTTGCGGTTGCGCACCAGTGCGAGCTGCTGCTCGTCCAGGTGGCCGACGTCGGTGCCGTCGAGGAGGTAGCGGCCGGCGGTCGGGACGTCCAGGCAGCCGAGGATGTTCATCAGGGTGGACTTGCCGGAGCCGGAGCTGCCCATCACGGCGACGAAGTCGCCCTGTTCGATGTCCAGGCTGACGCCCCGCGGCGCGCCGGTCTCCGGGTCGGAGGGGCCGCGCAGCGCGTGCACGGTGGCGTCGCCGTGCCCGTACGCCTTGGTGAGCCCGCGGATGCGGATCACCGGGACGGGGTGCGCGGGGACGCGCTTGTCGATGACGTGACGCATGCTCACGAATCAGCCCTTGCCGCCGCGACCGGCCCCGGCACCGGCGCCGCCACCACCGCCGGCACCGCCACCTCCGCCGGGGAAGACCCCGCCGCCGGCCCCGCCCCGGTTGCCGCCGAGGCCCGGGAAGGAGGCGTTCGGAAAGCCGTTCCCGCCGCTGGTGGTGGGGAGTTCGACCTTGTCGCCCTCCTTCAGCCCGGAGACCACCTGCACCGTGCTGTCGCCCTCGACCCCGACCCCGACGGTGACCCGCTCGGAGGCGCCGTCCGGCTGCACCAGGGTCGCGGTGCGCGAGGTGCCGGTGCCGGACAGCGCGGAGGTGGGCAGCGAGAGCGCGTTGTCGGCCTCGCCGGTGATCACCTGGACGGTGGCGCTGAGGCCGGTGCGCAGCGTGCTGGTGTCGCCGGTGATCTGCAGCGTGGCCGCGTACTGGACGGCGGCGGAGCCGGCCGCGCCGCCGGAGCCGCTGCCGGTGGGTAGCGAACTGACCGACAGGACCGTCGCGTTGAGCTTGGTGTCGGACTGCGCGTTCAGGGTGACGGTGGCCGCCTCGCCCTTCTTCAGCTTGAGCGAGTCGAGCTCGGAGAAGTTCGCGGTGACCTGCATCCCGGTCGGGTTGGTGAGCACGATGAAGCCGCTCGGGGCGGCCGCCGAACCCGTGCCGGTCCCGGTGGACTTGCCGGAGGAGGACGAGGCGGAGGCGCCGGAGCCGGTGGCCCCGACGGTGTCGCCGACCTTGCCGGAGACCGAGGCGACCGTGCCGTCCACCGAGGCGGTCAGGGTGGTGCCGGTCAGCGCCGCCTGGGCGTTGGCCAGGTTGGTCTGCGCGGTGGCGACCTGCTGCTGGGCCTGGGCCACGGCCGCGTCGTCGACCTTGGTGGTGGTGACGGTGGTGGTCTGCGGGGCGGGCGTACTGCTCCCGCCCGCCCCGCGTCCACCGCTGCCGGCCCCGCCGCCGGGGGTGGCGGCGGAGGTGGCGCCCGGCAGCTGCTCGGTGGTCGTGGTGGTGACCCCGGCCTGGGCCTTGGTGAGGTTGGCCTGGGCCGTGGTGAGCGCGGCCTGGGCCGCGTCCACCTGCTGCTGGGCCGCCGTGGTGTCGACGGTGGCGAGCACCTGGCCCTTCTGCACGGCGTCCCCGACCGCGACCTTGACCGCGGTGAGCTTGCCACCGGTGGTGAAGTCCTGGGCGGCGTCGGTCGGTGAGACCAGGGTGCCGGTTCCGGACACGGTGGCCAGGACGGTGCCCTTGGACACCGTGGCGGTACGGGCCGCGGGCTTCGCGGAAGCCGGGCCCGAGCTGCCGCTGACCGTGGCGTACACCAGGGCGGCGCCGCCCAGCAGGGCCACGCCGAGCGCGGAGTTGACGAGGACGGCGCCTCGCCGCCGTGGGAGCACCTTCATGGCGGACAGCTTCCCGGCGGGCTCTTGCGTCGTGCTGGGCGGCGGCTGGGAGAAGCCTGACCGGCCGGATCCGGGCATTGCGGACAGAACATCCGTCCCGTGCGGGCGCCTTGGCCGTCCCGTGGGCGGCCGTTGGGCGAACTCCCAGCGGGCTCCCAGCGATCTCCAGCCATCCGGGAGGGCGTTCTGAGGACGTTCTCACGGAGGCGCGGGGAGCTGCCGGGAGCTCCGGGGAGGCGCGCGGCGCCACGCGGCACCCGCGCGGGAACGCCGCAGGGGCGCGCCGGAGGACCGACGCGCCCCTGCGGGCCCCAAGGGAAGAGTCAGAGCGACTTGCGGAAGGCCTCCGCCACCGCCAGGAAGATCGAGTTGCCCTCGGCCTCGCCGATCGACACCCGCACGCCCTCCGGGAACGGCCGCACGATCACGCCGGCCTCGGCGCACGCGGCGGCGAACTCCTGCGAGCGGTCGCCGAGCCAGAGCCAGACGAAGTTGGCCTGCGAGTCCGGGATCTCCCAGCCCTGGGCGCGCAGCCCGGCCACCACCCGGGTGCGCTCCTCGACCAGCGCCTCCACCCGCTCCAGCAGCGCCTCCTCGGCGCGCAGCGAGGCGACGGCCGCGTCCTGGGCGAGCCGGCTCACGCCGAACGGGGTGGCGACCTTGCGCAGCGCGGCCGCCACCGGCTCGTGCGCGATCGCGAAGCCGACCCGCAGGCCCGCCAGGCCGTACGCCTTGGAGAAGGTGCGCAGCACGCAGACGTTCGGGCGGTCCCGGTAGAGGTCGATGCCGTTGGGCACCTCGGGGTCGCGGATGAACTCGATGTAGGCCTCGTCGACCACGACCAGGACGTCGGCCGGGACGGCGTCCAGGAAGCGCTCCAGCTCGGCGCGGTGGATCACGTTGCCGGTGGGGTTGTTGGGGTTGCAGACGAAGACCAGCCGGGTGTTCGGGGTGATCGCGGCGAGCATCGCGTCCAGGTCGTGGTCGCCGTTCGCCTTGAGCGGCACCGGGACGGGGGTGGCCCCGGCGACGGTGGCGACGATCGGGTACGCCTCGAAGGAGCGCCAGGCGAAGATCACCTCGTCGCCCGGGCCGGCCGTGACGAGCACCAGCGACTGGGCGATGCCGACCGAGCCGGTGCCGGTGGCGATGTGCTCGGCGGGCACCCCGAAGCGCTCGGCCAGCACCGAGGTCAGCTCGGTGACGCCCATGTCGGGGTAGCGGTTGAACGAGCCGGCCGCCTTGACCGCCGTCTCCAGCACGCCGGGCAGCGGCTCGTAGGGGTTCTCGTTCGAGGACAGCTTGTAGGCGTCGGCGCCGGCCGGCTTGCCGGGCTTGTACGTGGGGATGCCGTCGAGGGTCGGCCGCAGCCGCGGGCCCTGCGCTGACGTACCACTGCTCACGGTCGTACTCCGTTTCCAGTTGCGGAACTCTCCGGTGCGCTCGCCCGCCACGGACGGGGTCGCCGCCGTGCCCGGGACCTCGTGACGCGTCCGGACCACCCCGGTCGGGTGCCTTGCACGATACCGACCGCCCTCACCCGTAGGAGTGAGATGCCCGGTCGGGTTACAGGCGCAGATCAGCCATTCTGCCCGGTTCCTTTGGCACATGTCAGAGGTAAGAGGCCTGGTTTCAGGCGGGTATCGAAGGGGCGCACCCCGGCTCACTCGTGGAGAAACGTATCTTTGCGGGCTCCCGATGCGCCGGTCACAGACCCTTGTCAGGAGCCATACGATCGGTCCGCCATGACAGCAGCAGCCAACCAGAGCGGTCGGCGTCCCACCACCTCACGGCGTCTGGAGCGGGCCGGCATCCGGGATGTGGCAGCAGCCGCCGGAGTGTCGATCACCACTGTCTCCGATGCGCTGAACGGGAAGGGCCGCCTGCCCGACGAGACCCGCAGCCGGGTGCGCGAGGTCGCCGAGCGCCTCGGCTACCGCCCCTCCGCGGCCGCCCGCACCCTGCGCACCGGACGGTCCGGCCTGATCGGCCTGACCGTCACGACCTACGGTGAAGAGCCGTTCACCTTCACCGAGTTCGCGTACTTCGCCGAGATGGCCCGGGCCGCCACCAGCGCCGCCCTCGGCCGCGGCTACGCGCTGGTGGTGCTGCCCGCCTCCTCCCGCCACGACGTCTGGGGCAACATCGCCCTCGACGGCACCGTGGTCATCGACCCGCCCGACCAGGACCCCCTGGTGAGCGAGCTGTACCGGTCCGGCGTCCCGGTGGTCAGCGACGGCAAGCCCGGCAACTGCCCGGTCACCGCCTGGGTCGACAACGACCACGAGGCCGCCGTGCTCGGCATCCTCGACCACCTCTCCGAGGCCGGCGCCCGCCGCATCGGCCTGCTCACCGGCACCAGCACCGACACCTACACCCGGCTCTCCACCGAGGCCTACCTCGGCTGGTGCGCCAAGGTCGGCCAGGAACCGGTGTACGAGACCTACCCGGCGCACGACCCGGCCGCCGGCGCCGTCGCCGCCGACCGGCTGCTCGCCCGGCCCGACCGGCCGGACGCCGTCTACGGGCTGTTCGACCCCAACGGCACCGACCTGCTGGCCGCCGCCCGCCGGTACGGCCTGCGGGTGCCGGACGACCTGCTGCTGGTCTGCTGCAGCGAGAGCGACGTCTACGCGACCACCGAACCGCCGATCACCACGCTCTCGCTCAAGCCGCGCAAGATCGGCACCACCGTGGTCAACCTGCTCATCGACGCGATCGAGGGCGTGGACTCCGGGACGGGCGTCGACATCGCCCGGCTCTTCCCGCCGCGGTTCCGCACCGCCGGCACCGGGCCGCCGCCGGGCACCCTGATGCCGACCGAACTGATCGTCCGCGCGTCCTCCCAGCGCCGGAGTCCGCGCACCACCGTCAGCCCGCCCCGGTCGCCGGGCGAGGTTTAGACCACCGCGCCGCGGCGGCCCCGGGACCGGGCCGCCGCGCCCGGGCAGAGCTGACGAGACCGTACCGAGCCGGGACAAAACGGACCTTGTGGGGCCGCCCGGCTGACGCTCCGGAGGATTGGATACCCACCAGGTGACGACGCCGGGAGAGTGGTCTTCCTATGATGGGCGAATGACACCCGAGGACCGCTTCCCCGGGCCTGAGCACCCCCACTCAGGCCCCCGCCACCAGCCGGACCTCGACGTGCTGCCGTACGGCACCTATTACGAACCCGATCCCTCCACCGGCTACCCCGCGGCCCCGTACGACGGGGAGACCCACGACGGGGAGACCTACAGCGGCTACGGCGGAGCCCGCTACCTGGAGCAGCACTGGCCCGCCGACGGCCAGGGCCACACCGTGCACGCCCAGGGGATCGGCATGGACCACAGCCCGGCCTTCGCGCAGCAGGGACAGGGCGGCTACGAGAACGGACCGGGGTACGAAGGGGGCCAGGAGCAGGGCGGGTACGACGGTCAGGAGCAGAACGGGTACGAGGGCGGCCAGGAGCGGAGCGGGTACGAGGGCCAGGACCAGGGCGGCTACGAGCCCACCCTGCCCGACCAGCCCTCCCCGGCGCTCCAGCTCGCCGGCCGCGACGACCCGCCGACCATCGAGCTCGGCCCGCCGCTGCCCGACCCCGCCGCGCCGACCTACCCGTACCCGGCCCCCGGCCCCGGCGAGCCCCCCGGCCCGGTCTACGTCGTCGGCGACGTCCACGGCTACCTGGAGGAGCTGCGCGCCGAGCTGCGCCACCAGGGCCTGATCGACGCCGACGGCCACTGGTCCGCCGGCCGCGCCCGGATCTGGTTCCTCGGCGACTTCACCGACCGCGGCCCCGACGGCATCGGCGTCATCGACCTGGTCATGCAGCTGGCCGCCGAGGCCGCCGCGGCCGGCGGCTACTGCCGCGCCCTGATGGGCAACCACGAGCTGCTCTTCCTCGGCGCCGCCAAGTACGGCGACGAGCCCGTCCAGTCCACCGCCGGCACCGCCTCCTTCCTCGCCGCCTGGCGGCTCAACGGCGGCCAGCAGAACGACCTGGACCGCCTGGAGGCGCACCACATCAGCTGGCTCTCCCGGCTCCCCGCCATGGCGGTGGAGGACGGCCACCTGCTGCTGCACTCCGACACCACCGCGTACCTGGAGTACGGCGAGTCCATCCCCGACGTCAACGACGCGGTGCACAGCCTGCTCGCCGACGGCAGCGTGGACGAGTGGTGGGACTGCTTCCGCCGCTTCACCAAGCGGTTCGCCTTCCGCGGCGAAGCCGGGCCGCTGGCCGTCCACGAGCTGCTGGACACCTACGGCGGCAGCCGGATCGTGCACGGGCACAGCCCGATCCCGTACCTCACCGGCGCGGTGCACAACGACGACGGCCAGCCGCCGCACATCCCCGGGCCGTACGTGTACGCGGACGACCTCGCGGTGGCGATGGACGGCGGCGTCACCATGGAGGGACGGCTGCTGGTCGCCCGGCTGCCCATCGGCTGACCGCCCGGCCGCCTGTCACCCGACCGCCCGGCCGTACGCCAACTGACGCCAGGCATAGAACAGTTGTTCCCGGCGCCCGAACCGTCGCACACGCGCGTCCGGGGGCGCGAAATTCCGGAAACCGACTGTCAGCCCGGGCGTGCCCGCCCCTACCATGAGGCACACCACACCCGGCCGCCCGTCCGGCGGCCCGCCTCCGCGCCCGTTTCGGCGTCCTGAGGGCCGTACGCCCCCGGGGCCGAGCGAACGGGGTCCGCACGAACGGGGTCCCCATGACCAACCCCCCGCCCCTGCTCGCCGAGGACCGCCCGGAGTACGAGCGCCTCCTCACGGAAGCCCTGCGCGACCGCACCGTCCTCACCGCCCTGCGCGCACCCGGCGCGCTCGCCACCGCCGAACTGCGCCTCCGCGCCCTGCGCGACGCCGACCGCGTCAACGCCGCGGCCGCCACCGAGTACGCCCACTACACCCGGCTGCGCGAGGCCCTGCACAGCACGCCCCCGCCACCGCCCGGCGGCGAACCCGCCAACCCCGGGCTGCTCACCCAGCTGCGCACCGGCGGCGGCGGAGGCGGACCGTTCCCCGTCCTCACCGTGCTCACCCCGATCCTGGCCTGGGCCGCCGCCCTGTTCCTGCTGCTGATCGGCTACCTGCTGCGCGCCGCCGAGCCGGGCCTCGCCCTCGCCGGCTCCCTGGTCACGGCCGGCTGGGTGGCGCTCGCCGCCGGGGTCGCCGCGATGGCCATCGGCATCATCGGGCTGCTGCTCACCGCCCTGCGCGACGGCGCCGCCGCCGCCCCGGCCGGCACCGACCCGGAGCTCGCCGCCGAACTCGGCGACGCCCACGGCGAATGGCGCACCGCGCTGCGCGAGCGCGGACTCCTCCCGTACCTGCTCGACGCGCTGCCGCCGGTGCCGGACCCGGCGACCCGCCCCGGCGTCAGCCGCCCCGACGGCACCGGTCCCGACTTCAGCAGCCCGGACTTCACCGGCCCCGGCTACAGCTCACCCTCGTTCACCAGCCCCGGCGCCGAAGGACTGACCGACCGCGAGGGCCGCGTCCCCCGGCCAGCCGGCTTCACCCCACCCGACTTCACCGGACCCGGGTACACCCCACCCGACTTCACCGGACCCGACGCCGAAGAACTCACCGACCGCGAAGGCCGCGTCCCCCGGCCGGCCGGCTTCACCCCACCCAACTTCACCGGACCCGGGTACACCCCACCCGACTTCACCAGCCCCGGCGCCGAAGGACTGACCGACCGCGAAGGCCGCGTCCCCCGGCCGGCCGGCTTCACCCCACCCGACTTCACCGGACCCGGGTACACCCCACCCGACTTCACCAGCCCCGGCGCCGAAGGACTGACCGACCGCGAAGGCCGCGTCCCCCGCCCGGCCGGCTTCACCCCACCCGACTTCACCGGCCCCGGGTACACCCCACCCGACTTCACCGGACCCGACGAGGTCCGCTGAACCCTCCGCTCCCCGGCCGGCGCCCCCGGACCGGGGGACATCCCCACCCCCGGTCCGGGGGCGGCCACCATCGTCCCGGGCCCCGCTGCCCGCCAGGCTGGAACCCACGAGTGGAGCACGACCCGGGGGAGACCAGCGATGCGCACCGGACCCGTCCGACCGGCCCGAACCGGACCGGCCCTGCTGCTGGTCACCGCCCTGCTGGCGGCCCTGCTGGGGCTGCTCCCCGGCGTCGGAGCCGAAGCAGCCGCAGCCGAGGCGGCGGGCGACGCGCCCGCGGCGGGCGATCCGGCCCCCAACCCGGTCGACTTCACCGGCGCCGGCGGCACCGTCCTGCACGGCCTGGTGCTGGCCGCGCCCGGCGCGAAGGCCGGCACCCCCGGCCCCGGACTGGTCATGCTCCCCGGGGCCGGCCCGGGCCCGCTCGCCGAGCTGCGCGCCGCCGCCGAGTCGTACGCGCGGCACGGCGTCACCGTCCTCGTCTTCGACAAGCGCACCGACGGCTACTCGACGACCCACCGGGACTACGGGCAGCTGGCCGACGACGCCCTGGCCGCCGTCCGGCTGCTGCGCGCCCGGCCGGAGGTCGCCCCGGACCGGGTCGGCCTGTGGGGCCTGTCCGAGGGCGCCTGGGTGGCCTCGCTCGCCGCCACCCGCACCACGGAGGCGGCGTACCTGGTCACCGTCGGGGCGGTCGGCCTCACCCCGGCCCGCCAGCAGGCCTGGGCGTACCGGGGCTACCTGCGCCACGCCGGCGTCTCCGGCTCGCTGGTCACCGCCCTCTCGGACACCTCCGTCCGCCTGCTCTCGGCGGCCGGGCTCTTCCCGGAGGCCGACTACGACCCGGTGCCGGTGTGGGAGCGGGTCCGGCAGCCCGTCCTGGCCGAGTGGGGCACGCTCGACCGCGAGGCCGCCCCCGAGGAGAGCGCGACGATCATCCGCCGGGCCCTCGACCGCGGCGGCAACACCCACTACACGCTGCGGACCGTCCCCGACGTCCGGCACAACCTGCACCTGACCCGGGACGACGGCTACGACCGGCCCGACCTGCTCCCCGCCGACTACGCCGGGACCGAGTCCGCCTGGATCCAGCGGCTCGCCACCGGCCTCCCCGCCGCCTCCGCCGACCCGGCCCCGCACCAGGACACCCGCAGCCTCGCGCTCGACCCGCTCCCCTGGTACGAGTCCACCTGGTTCGAGGTCGTCGCCACCCTGCTCTGCCTGACCGGCTTCGCGGGCTACGCGCTGAGCGGCGCCGTCCGCCGCCTGCGCCGCCGGCCGCGCCCGGCCGCCCTGCCCCGGGCCGCCCGCTGGGCCGCCCTCGCCGGAACGGCCGCCCTCCTGGGCGCCCTCGGCTACCTGCTCTTCCTGGTGCTCACCGCCGCGATGTTCCCCGGCCCGGTCCTGTTCGGCCGCCCGGTGGTCTGGCTGGCCGTCCAGCTGCTCGCGCTGTTCGCCCTCGGGGCGGCCGCCGTCGCCGCGGCCGGTGCCCGGCGGGAGCGGGCCGCCCTGGCCGCCGCCTCCCTGGCCGACCGGGCCCGACTGGGCGCCCTGCTGCTGGCCGGGCTGGTGTTCCTGCCCTGGGCCCTGTCCTGGGGACTGCTGCTGCCCTGACCCCCCGCCAGCGGGGCAACGGCCCGCTCCCTCGCCCGGGGGAGCGGGTTCGGCCCGGATGAGGACGCCCCGGCCGGCCCGCTCCGGGAGGGTCGGAACCGGTGGCGGACGGACCGCGTCCGCCCGGGTCGGGAGGCGGAACCATGGGCGCACGGACGATCGCGGCACGACTGCACGGCGCCCCCGCACCGGGCGTGCCCCGCTGGGCGGTCCGCACCGGGTACGCGATCACCCTGGCCGTCCTGCCCTCCTGCCTCTGGCGGATCGGCGGCTTCATCGTCGGCCTGCCGCTGCTCGACCACGGCCCGACACCACCGGAGCGGGACCCCGCCCCGTTCGACGGAGGCTGGGCGTACATCCTCGCGCTCAGCGTGGTCAGCGAGGCGCTGGCCCTCCTCTGCTTCGGCCTGGTCGCCCGCTGGGGCGAGGTGTGGGCGGGGTCGTCACCCACGGCTGGCAGACCGTCGTGTTCTGGATCGGCTACCTGCCGCCGGCCGCCTGGGGGCCGCTCCTCGCCGTGCTCACCGTGCACTACTACCGTCGGCGCAGGGCGAGTTGAACCGCTTCGGGGCGGGCGCGGTCAGTCCGTCGCCGGCGCGCGGAGCGGCGCGCCCCCGGGCCGCTCCGCGACGACGTCCGTCGCCGCCCGGACGAAGGCGCGGACCCGGGCGGTGGTGTTGCTCTCCAGCCAGACCGGGCCGCGCTCGATCGGGGGCGCGTCGTGGATCGGCACGTACGCGACGTCCGGGCGCGGGTAGTAGCGGCGGGAGTGCTCGCCGACCGGGAGGACGCCGCGGCCCATCGCGACCAGGCTGAGCAGCTCGGAGAAGGTGCCGCCGGACGGGCCCTTGGGCACCGGACGGCCGGACGGGGTGCGGTCGGGGGTGCGGTCACGCTTGAAGCCCGCCGAGGTGACGGCCGGGTACTGCACCACCGGGTGGTCGGCGAGCACCTCGACCGACACCGACCGCTCCGCGGCCAACGGGTGCCCGGCCGCCACCGCGAGGACCCGCCGCTCGGTCAGCAGCACCGGCCCGCGGGCCATGCCGTCGAACGGGTAGGAGGCGATCAGGACGTCGACCGAGCCGTCCTCCAGGCTCGATCGGGAGTTGGACAGCTGCACCTCGCGCACGTCCACCCGGCAGTCCGGGTACCGCTCGCCGAACAGCGCGGCCGCCTTGAGCAGCACGGGCGCCGTCCACTCCCCGAGGAACGCCACCCGGAGCTCCCCGGTGACGCCCCGGGCGGCGTCCTCCGCCCGGCGCAGCGCCGCCTCCGTCGCCGCCGCCACCGGCACCAGGTCCTCGGCCAACTGCCGCCCCAGCACGGTGAGTCGGACCGACCGGCTGGTGCGGTCGAACAGCTGCGCACCGATCCGGCGCTCCAGTTTCCGCACCACCTGGCTGACCCGCCCCGTGGTCAGGTGCAGCCGCTCGGCGGTCCGCCCGAAGTGCAGCTCCTCGGCGAGCGCGAGGACGACCTCGATCTCCAGCCGCTCCAGCATCCCGGCCCCGCCCGCCCCTCGATCGTTGAATGCGGCTCAACGATCGTACGACGATCACGCGTTGATCAGGCCTCCGGCCAGGAGGATCGTGGAACCCGTCCCCAGCAGTCGTACCCGAGCGGAGCCGATCACCCATGCGCGTCGTAGCCTTCGACCACCTGGTCCTCAACGTCGCCGACGTCGAGCGTTCGCTGGCCTTCTACTCCGGCCTGCTCGGCCTGGCCCCCGTCCGGGTCGACGAGTGGCGGGACGGCCGGGCGCCGTTCCCGTCCGTCCGGGTCGGCGCCGAGACCATCATCGACCTGGTCCACGGCCCCCGGCACGAGTCCAACGTCGACCACTTCTGCCTCACCGTCGAGCCCCTCGACTGGCAGGAGGTCATCGACGCCGGCACCTTCACCGTCCTCGAAGGCCCCGTCCCCCGCTACGGCGCCCGCGGCACCGCGACCTCCGTCTACGTCCAGGACCCGGACGGCAACACCGTCGAACTCCGCTGGTACCCCCAGGACGCCGACCGCTGAGCGGCGCCGACCGCCGAAGGGCGCCGACCGCCGAGCGGCGCCGCCCCCGGCCCGTGCACCGGGCCGGGACGGCACGCGGCCGGCCGCCGGGTCAGCTCCGGCCGGCGAGGTGCTCGACCAGCCGGTCGAAGCTGGAGTTCAGCCCCGCCTCGGCCTCCGGGCCGCGGTACATCTCCGGCACCCCGGTCTGGTGCAGCACCACCCGGGTGCGGCCCTCGTCGAGCCCGGTGAAGGTGAGGGTGGACCGCATGCCCGAGCCCTCCTCCACCATCGCGAAGAGCTCGCCCGCCCGGATCTCGGTGATCTCCGCCTTCAGCGGGTACCGGTCGCCAGTCTCGTCGACCACCATGGTGCTGTCGTAGCGCCCGCCCTCCTTCGCCTCGATGGTCACGGTGTCCAGCGGCACGTGGGTGCCGACCGGACCCCAGAAGCGGACGAACTGCTCCGGCTCGAAGTACGCCTCGAACGCGGCGGCGGGGGTGCCCGGCAGCTCGCGGGTGATGGTCAGCTCGCCCAGGTTCTCGGTCATCTCGGAATCTCCTCCGTGGTCACGTCTGTCGCTTGCACAGGGGTAGACCGGGACCGCCCCGAGAACTCATCGCTCCCCGCGAAAGTTTTTCCGACGAGTTCTCCGGAGCTCTTCCGACGAGCTCTCCTGAGCCTGACCCGGAGCCGGTGCCCGCTGCCCGCTGCCCGCTGCCCGCGCAGCGCCGACGGCCGTCAGCCGAGCAGGAGTTCCGCCGCCGGGGTGTGGTTCCCGGTCGCGGAGGCGCCGGCCATCGCCGAGGCGGCCGTCGTCGGGTCGGTGCCGGGCGGCACCACCAGCAGCAGGAAGTGGTCCTGGAGGCCCCGGGTGACGCTGATCGTCGCGTCGCTGCCCGGGAACCAGTTGATCCTGATCATCAGGCCGTTCGCCATCACGGACCGGGGCACACCGTCCCACGCCGAGGTGTCGAGGCCGACCCGGAGGATGCGCCCGAAGTGGGCGCCGAGCGCGGTGATCAGGTCCGGCAGTTCGGTGCTGACCTGATTCGAGCGGGGCCACCAGGCCCCGTCGAAGACACCCTCCCGCGACTGCGTCGGCTCCAGCTCCAGGCGCGGCAGCAGCGGCGCACCGGGCACCGTCCACGGCCCGGTGGGTGAAGGGTTGGGGAGGGGGATCGGCATCATCTGAGGCCGCCCGTCCGGTCCACGAGGGACCCGTCATGACCCAGGGCGACGTCGACGCTGATGCCGGTGTGCGGAATGTCCTTGGCTGCCTCCCACGCTACTCCGCCACGGCCTCCCCCGGGCCGCCCGCCGCCCCGCTCTCCGCCCCGTCCCGCGCACCGCCCGCCGCCCCGTCCGCCCGGGGAGTAGCCTCGGAGACATCCAGGGCAACCCGCATTCCGGTCCCGTTCCGGCTTCGTTCTGGGTGAAGGACAGCCCGGCAGGCCCCGCTCCGGCGGGCGGCCGGAGACGGGAAGCGGTGAACGCCGTGACCACTCACTCGCCCCAGCCCGCACGACCCGGCCACGGCCTCACGGTCGCCGACGCCATGGACCCCTGCGACTACCAGATAGCCGACGACAGCACCGTCGACCAGGCCGACGACGTCCTCCGCGGCGCCCACCTCGACTACCTGCTCGTCCGCGGCCACGACGGCCGCTGCGAGGGGCTGGTCACCCGCACCGGACTCCATCCGTTCCTCACCCGCTCCTGGTACGCCGAGCGGACCGCGATCAGCTCGACCACCCACCAGCGCGGCCCGTTCGCCTGGCCGACCATGGGCCTGGCCCTGGCCGCGATCGCCATGCGGATCAAGCACCTCGCGGTCTGGCCCGTCGTCGACGAGGACGGCTACATCCTCGGCGCGCTGACCGCGGACCGCGCCGCCGGCCTGCTCGCCCCCGACCTGGTCGTCACCGTGCCCGCGTGACCCCGCCCCGCCGGCTCATGACGGGCCCGGGCCCGGGGCGAGCAGCCGGCGCAGTGCCGTGGGTGTGTGCCCCACGTGCTCGCGGACGACGCGGGTCAGGTGCGCCTGGTCGGCGAAGCCGAGCTGGGCCGCCAGGGCGGCGAGGCCGGGTTCGCCCTCGACGATCCGGTCCATGGCCCGGGTGACGCGTACGCGGTTGCGGTAGCGGGTCAGCGAGACGCCCGTCTCCCTGGAGAACACCCGGCTCAGCCGGTAGGGCGACACCTCCAGCAGCGCGGCCAGCGCGCAGAGCCCACCGGCCTCCGGGGCCTCCTCGATGATCGCCTCGCGCGCCGCCGCGGCCAGCGCCCGGTCGGCCGGCCGGCCTGCCCGCCGGGCGCGGGCGGTCGGCTCACCGGCCGCGGCCGCGACGAGGCGGAGCAGTTCCTCCGCCAGCGCGTAGTCGATGTCGCCGGTGCCCGCGGCGGCGACCAGACGGCGGTGGGCGAGGTCGACGCGCGCGTCGACGTACACCGTCGTCGCGGCGGGCGGGCGCCCGAGCAGGGAGGGCTCGAACCTGACCGACGTGCAGACGTCGCCGCCGGCCGGGTGCGCGAAGCGCTCCTGCTCGCCGGGCGCGCCCAGGTAGGCCGTGGTCGCGTCCAGATCGGTGTCGGTGCCGTCGGCCGACCGCCGGAACCTGCCGCGTCGCACCAGCACCAGGCGGTGGTCGTCGCGGCTCTCCGGCTGCGACCATCGGGTGTGGTCGGAGCGGCACCCCACCACGGTCACGGTGAACTCCGGCCGGGCGGCGAGGGTCGATGCGGACAGCATGCCGCGGACGGTACCCGCCGGGTACGACAGGACGGCCCGCAAGGATCTTCAAGACCTCCGGTGCCGTCACCCCGGATGCTGGGGCCCACGTGACGACAGGAAGGGAGCCATCCATGGCCGTCCACGCGGAGCTCACCGCGATCACCATCGACTGCGCCGACCCCCGGGCCCTCGCCGGGTTCTACCGCCAGGTCACCGGCTGGGACCTCGGCCAGGCCGACGACGACTTCGTCCAACTCGGCGCGGGGCCGGTCCGGTTGGCCTTCCAGCGGGTCGCCGGCTACCGGGGCCCCGGCTGGCCCGACGCCGCGAAGCACGCCCACCTCGACTTCACGGTCGCCGATCCCGAGGCCGCGGTGAAGGAACTGCTCGCGGCGGGGGCGAGCAGGCCGGAGTTCCAGCCCGGCGAAGGCGATTGGACCGTTCTCGCCGACCCCGAGGGCCACCTGTTCTGCATCGCTTCGGCCTGATGAGGAGTCGACCACCCATGGCCTCGATCCACAAGGAACTCGTCATCGACGCCCGCCCCGAGGCGGTGTGGTCGGTGCTCAGCGACTACGGCGCGGTGCACGAGCGGCTGGCGCCCGGGTTCGTCACCGACACCGTGCTGAGCTCGGACACGCGCACCGTCACCTTCGCCGACGGCACGATCGTGCTCGAACGGCTCGTCGACCTCGACCACGAGGCGATGCGGGTCGCCTACACGGTCGTCGGCGGCAGCCTCCACCCGTCCCACCACCACGCGTCCATGCAGGCCCTTCCGGAGGCCGGCGGCCGGACGAGGTTCGTGTGGCACACCGACGTCCTGCCCGAGGCCCTGGCCGCACCGATCGCCGAGTCCGTCGAGCACGGTTCGGCGGTGATCCGCCGCACGCTGGAGGCCGCCGCACCGGTCGCCGGCCCCGACGCCGGGAGGTAGCGGAGGACCGCGAAAGCGCCGCCCCGAGCTGATCGGGGCGGCGCTCCGGCGTCCCGGGTCAGTCCACCAGCGGGAGGTAGACCTTGTTGCCCTGGGCCGCGAACTCGGCGGACTTCTCGGCCATGCCGGCCAGCGCCTCGGCGTCGAACTCGCTGGAGACGGCGGTGGATCCGTCGCCGTGCTCGTCGCGGATCTTCTGGGAGATCTTCATCGAGCAGAACTTCGGGCCGCACATCGAGCAGAAGTGCGCGGTCTTGGCGGGCTCGGCGGGGAGGGTCTCGTCGTGGAAGTCGCGGGCGGTCTCCGGGTCGAGGGCCAGGTTGAACTGGTCCTCCCAGCGGAACTCGAAGCGGGCGTCGGAGAGGGCGTCGTCCCAGGCCTGGGCGCCGGGGTGGCCCTTGGCCAGGTCGGCGGCGTGGGCGGCGATCTTGTAGGTGATCACGCCGGTCTTGACGTCGTCCCGGTTGGGCAGGCCCAGGTGCTCCTTGGGGGTCACGTAGCAGAGCATCGCGGTGCCCCACCAGGCGATCATCGCGGCGCCGATGCCCGAGGTGATGTGGTCGTAGCCGGGGGCGACGTCCGTGGTCAGCGGGCCGAGGGTGTAGAACGGCGCCTCGTCGCAGATCTCCTTCTGGAGATCCATGTTCTCCCGGATCTTGTTCATCGGGACGTGGCCCGGGCCCTCGATCATCACCTGGACGTCCCGCTCGCGGGCGATCCGGCCGAGCTCGCCGAGGGTCTTCAGCTCGGCGAACTGCGCCTCGTCGTTGGCGTCCGCGATCGAGCCCGGACGCAGGCCGTCACCGAGCGAGAAGGTGACGTCGTAGGAGGCGAGGATGGAGCAGAGCTCCTCGAAGTTGGTGTAGAGGAAGTTCTCCTGGTGGTGGGCCAGGCACCAGGCCGCCATGATCGAGCCGCCGCGCGAGACGATGCCGGTCTTGCGGCGCGCGGTGAGCGGGACGTAGCGCAGCAGCACGCCGGCGTGGACGGTCATGTAGTCGACGCCCTGCTCGCACTGCTCGACGATGGTGTCCCGGTACACCTCCCAACTCAGCTCCTCGGCGCGGCCGTCCACCTTCTCCAGGGCCTGGTACAGCGGCACGGTGCCGATCGGCACGGGGGAGTTGCGCAGGATCCACTCACGGGTGGTGTGGATGTTGCGGCCGGTGGAGAGGTCCATGACGGTGTCGGCGCCCCAGCGGGTGGCCCAGGTCATCTTCTCCACCTCCTCCTCGATCGAGGAGGTGACGGCCGAGTTGCCGATGTTGGCGTTGATCTTCACCAGGAAGTTGGTGCCGATGACGGCCGGCTCCACCTCGGGGTGGTTCACGTTGACCGGGATGACGGCCCGGCCGCGGGCCACCTCGGCCCGCACGAACTCGGGCGCCAGGCCCTCGCGCAGCGCCACGAACTCCATCTCCGGCGTCACCACGCCCCGCTTGGCGTAGGCGAGTTGGGTGACGGCGGCACCACCGCGGCCGCGCAGCGGACGGCGCGGGCGGCCGGGGAAGACGGCGTCCAGGTTGCGCAGGTTCCCGCCGCGCGGCGAGGTGTGCTTGATCCCGTCGTCCTCGGGGCGCGACTCGCGGCCGTCGTACTCCTCGACGTCGCCGCGCTGGCGGATCCAGGGGTCCCGCAGCGCGGGCAGGCCGCGCCGCACGTCGGGCTCGTACGACGGGTCGGTGTACGGGCCGGAGGTGTCGTACAGCGGGACGGTCCCGCCGTTGGTGAGCCGCACCTCGCGGTACGGGACGCGCAGGTCGGGGCGCGATCCCTCGCGGTAGGCCTTGTGCCAGGCCGGGGTCGGGTAGCCGGTGCGCTCGCTGCTGGGGGCGCTCCGGACAGACTGCGGCTGTGCTTCGAACGTGGTCATCTGACCTCTACTCCCTACGCCGGCATTACCCGGTCAGGTTCCTGCGGTCGACGCAGCCGTCGGTCCGTCCGTCGACGTCCCGGTCAGCGTCCTCTCAGCCCGGTGCTCCGAGCTCCCGCGTCGCAGGCGGTGTTGCCTGCACACGACGCCCAACACCGTAGCGAGCGGATCGCCGCAGGTCCAGAGCGCCTCACGGGCCGGCGGCGGGTCCGCTTCGACGGCACCCCGGTGGCCGAAAGTGTCCGAACGCACCCTCATAATGCTCACGAATGCTCCGCAGGCACTCCACCGGGTCGCGCACGGCCCCTCCGTGCGGGCGACCGGCCCGGGGTGTCGCGGCTCTGACGATTCTTGGGGGAAGTACTCCGTGCGCATCCGTCACGCGGCCGGCCTGAGCGCCGCCGTGGTCTCCGCCGTGGTGGGCCTGCCACTGCCCGCGGTGGCGGCCGAACCGGCCGCAGTCCTGTACGTCGAAGGCTCCAACTCCGCCTGCTCGAACAGCGGTCCGGGCACCCGGGCGGTTCCGTTCTGCACCGTCCAGGCCGCCGCCGACCAGGTGCTGCCGGGCCAGACCGTGGAGGTCGCGTCGGGCACCTACGCCGAGGACCTGACCGTCCGGCGCTCCGGCGAGCCCGGCAGGCCGATCACCTTCCGCGGCGCCGGCCGCCTCGCCCTGAAGAAGACCCTTCCGGTCATCGCCGGTCCGCAGAAGCAGGCGGTGAGGATTTCCGGCCAGCACGACGTCGTCTTCTCCGGCTTCGACGTGACCCACTTCGAACTCGACGGGGTCAGCCGGGTCGAGCTCTCCGGAAACCTGATCGAGCAGCCGAACGGCGACGTCCTCCGGCCGGCCGTCAACGTCACCGGCGCCAGCGACCACGTCCGGGTCGAGCGCTCGATCGTCAGTCTGGCCAGCGGCGGCGTGAAGGTCGGGCCGGGCATCTCCGGGACAGTGATCGCCGGCAACGACTTCAACTCCACGTTCGGGTCGGCCGTGTCGCTGACCGACGCGCCGAACACCGTCATCACCCACAACACGGTGCGGTTCCAGTGGTCGGTGTCGACCGCCTTCGACCTGGCCGGCGCGTCCCACCACGCGACGATCACGAACAACCTCGCCGACATGTCCGTCGTCCGGGTGTCGGCCGGCTCGACCGAGGGCACCGTCCTCGACTACAACACCATCCAGCCCCCCGGGCTCGGCCACATCCCCACCTACGAGTGGGGTGGCACCAAGTACCAGTGGGCCGAGAACCTGAAGGCCGCGACCGGCCAGGGCGGCCACGACCTCAACGTCAGCGTGCAGTTCGACCCCGACCTGTGGGGGTACTCGATGCCGGTGGCCGCCCTCGGCTGGCTGCCCAACGGCGTGATCGACTCCGCCGGCCCCGAGGTGCCCGGCATCTCGGCCGTCGACCTGCTCGGCCACAGCGCGACGGACCACCCGGACGTCCCCAACACCGGCCCGAACGGCGGTTTCCGCGACCGCGGCGCGTACGAGGTCGTCGGCTCCTTCAAGACCGACCTCAAGGTGACCCCGGAGACCGGCTCCGACCCGCTGGCCGTCACGGTCGATGCCAACCCCGTCGTCCCGTCGCGGATCACCGACTACTCCTACGACTTCGGCGACGGCACCACCGCGTCGGGGCCGAACCGCCCCACCGTGCGCCACGTGTACGCCAAGCCCGGCGACTACCGGGTGCAGCTCACGACCACCGACGAGTTCGGCGCCAGCCGGACGGATGTGCAGTGGAGGAAGGTCGACTACACCCCGGCCGGCTACACCGCGATCGCGCCGACCCGCATCCTGGACTCCCGCCAGCCCGGCGGCCGCTACCCGCGGCTCGGCCCCGGCGAGACCATCGACCTGGACCTGCGCAACCGCGTCTCCGGCTCGGCCGGCACCCTGGTGCCCCCGGGCGCCACGGCCGTCGTGCTCAACCTGACCGCCACCGAGGGCACCGCCGACAGCCACCTGGACGTCTACCCGTCCGCCGCCGCCCGGCCGACCACCTCCAACGTGAACTTCGGCCCCGGCCAGGACGTCGCCAACCTGGTGACCGTGCCGATCGGCCCGGACGGCAGGGTGGTGGTGCGCAACAACGCGGGCTACGTGCACACCGTCGCCGACGTCCTCGGCTACTTCACGGCCGGCAGCCCCGACCGCTTCACCTCCGTCGCCCCGGCCCGGCTGCTCGACACCCGCTCCGACGCCACCCCGCTGACCGGAGGCACCCCCCGACGGCTCCAGGTGGCCGGCGCCGGCGGCGTCCCGGCGGGCGCCACCTCGGCGGTGCTCAACGTGACCGCCACCGAGTCCGCCTCGGCGGGCTTCGTCACCGTCTACCCCGGCGGAACCCAGCGCCCCGCGGCCGGTTCCAACCTCAACACCGCCCCGGGCCGGAACATCCCCAACCAGGTGGTGGTCCCGCTGGGCGCGGACGGCAGCGTCGAGCTCTTCACCAACGCCTCCAGTTCGCACCTCGTGGTCGACGTCTTCGGCTACTACGGCCCGGACGGCAAGGGCCTGTTCACCCCGGTCCCCCCGACCCGTCTGCTGGACTCGCGGGGCAACGTCACCTTCACCCCGTTCTCCACCCAGCAGGTCCGGGGCGTGCCCTCCGGCGCGACCGCCGCGGTGGTCAACCTGACGGCGACCGGCACCACCGGGGCCACCCACCTCACCGCGTGGGCGTCCGGGACGCCCCAGCCCGACACCAGCAACCTGAACGCCAGCCCGGGGCTGGACGTCTCCAACCACACCACCGTCCCGGTCGACGACGGAGGCCGGTTCGACATCGCCAACCACGCCGGCACCACCCAGGTCATCGCCGACCTCTTCGGCTACTACCGCAACCAGTAGCAGCACTCCGGACACCGGAGAACGCCAGAGGCCCGGCTCCCCGTCTCGCGGGGGGCCGGGCCTCAGGGCGGCGGTCGGGGCGGCCGGTCAGCTCTTGGCCGCCTTCTTCACCAGGACCACCACGGCGGCCGCGATGCCGACCACCACCAGCAGCTTGATCACGATCGAGAGCAGTGCGCCGACGACGCCGAACACGAAGGCGACGATGTTCCAGGCCAGCACCAGGACCAGCACCGGGATGACGATGTTGCGCACCCAGGAGGGCAGCGACTTCCAGAGCTCAGCCATGTCGGTTCCTCTTCTCCCCTCGGGTCGGCCGCCGTCCGGTGCCGCATCCCGCTTGCTTTCGGTACTTCGATCGTACGGTGGCGCGAGTGCCGGAACGAGGCCCAACGGCCCGGAGAGAACCCCGAGATCCCCCCGATCCCGACCCCCCGGGTGACCCCCGAGAATTCCTCCGACGCGGCACAACCCCCGGCCTTCCGGAACGTCCTATCTAGTGCCGGGACCATGCCCTCCCGGCGCCGTCTACCAGGGGGGAACCCGACCCATGCGGGCCAGCACAGCCATGTCCACCGCCGTTCTCGCGGCGCTCAGCCTCACCGTCGCGGCCCTCGCCGCGGTGCCCGCGACCGCCGCCCCGGCGGCCGCCACCGCTGCCGCCGACACAGCCCCCGGCACCACCGCACCGGCCGGATTCGTCGGGATGGCCCCGAAGCGCGTCCTGGACACCCGCGACTCCAACCAGGTCCCGGAGACCCGCACCGCGCGGCCGCTCCAGGAGGGCCAGTACTTCTCCACCCCGATCGCGACCGGCTGCCACAGCCACCCCCCGCAGGAGTGCTACGGCGTCGTCCCGGCCGACGCCACGGCCGTGGTGGTCAACGTGACCGTGACCGACCCGACCGCCGACAGCTTCGTGACGGTCAGCGGCACCCCCGGCACTCCGGGCACCAAGCCCGCCACCTCCAGCATCAACTTCAGGGCCGGCCAGACCATCTCCAACCTGGTCACGGTCGCGACCGGCCCGGTCAACCGCTTCGTCCCGTGGCTCACCCTGTACAACAACGCGGGCACCGCCCACGTGGTGCTCGACGTGGTCGGCTACTACACCCCCACGGCGACCGACAAGTACGGCCCGCTGACCCCCACCCGGATCGCCGACAGCCGTGACGACGGCACCGCCGGCCGGCTCCGCGGCGACGAGATGCGCTCGTACCTGGTCGCCAGCCCCGAGCTGGGGACCGCGGACGCCACCTCGGTGATCCTCAACGTCACCGCGACGGAGGGCACCTGGGACAGCTTCCTGACCGCGTACCCGACCGGGACGATCCGGCCCACCAACGGCTCGAACGTCAACTTCCCGGCGGGCACGACGGTTTCGAACCGCGTCGTGGTGCCGGTCGGGCCCGACGGGAGGATCAACCTCTACAACCACGCCGGCTGGGTGCACGTCATCGTCGACGTCGTCGGCTACTACGGACCGTCCGGAAAGGGCCTGTTCAGCGCGCTCAAGAACCCGGTGCGGGCCTTGGACACCCGGAACGGCTACTCGGTGGCCACCGGGTCGACCGTGCAGGTCCAGGCCGTCCCCACCGACGGCTCCGTGCCGAACGCCATGGGGGTCGAGACGAACGTGACGGCCACCAACGTCCTCGCGGACGGCCACCTCACCGTCTTCCCCGGGCCCGGCCAGGCGCCGAACACCTCCACCCTCAACGTGAGGGCGGCGCGGGACACCTCCAACTCGGCGACCACCGCGGTGACCCCCGAGGGCAGGTTCTCCGTCTTCAACCACGGGTTCGGACTGGACCTCATCGCCGACGTGAACGGCTACTACGTCACCGGCTGAGCCGGCCACGATCCCGCCCGGCCCGCCGGCCCCGGAGCACCCGGGTCGGCGGGCCGGGCGGGGCCCGGGACGAACGGCGTCCGGGCACCCCGCCGGGAATTCCGCCGGAGGGGCACAACCCCGGGCGGCCCGATGCGTCCAACCAGTACTGGAAGCAAGCCCGTCCAGCACCGTCGACCCCCGGGGGGATCCGATCATGCGGGCCAGAACAGCCATGTCCCTCGCCGCCCTGGCGGCGCTCGTCCTCACCGCCCCGGCCCTCGCCGCCGTCCCGGCGACCGCCGCACCCGCCGCCTCGCCGGCCACGGCCGCGGCAGCCGGAACCACCACGCCGGCGGGCTTCGTCGGGATCGCCCCGACCCGGGTCCTGGACACCCGCGACTACAACCAGGTCCCGACGCACGACCACGGCAAACTCGGAGCGGGCGAGTACTACCGGACTCCGCTGGCGACGGTCTGCGGCCACCACCCGCCGTTCCCCTGCACCTCCCCCGTGCCGACGGAGAGCACGGCCGTGCTGGTCAACGTCACGGTGACCAACCCGACCGCCGACGGCTACGTGTCGCTCAGTTCCGCCGCGGGCGCGGCCGGCACCGCGCCCGCCACCTCCAGCATCAACTTCAGGGCGGGCCAGACCGTCTCGAACCTGGTCACGGTCGCCGTCGGCGACCTGTGGAGCTCCGGATACACCCGGACGGTCACCCTCTACAACAACGCGGGCACCACCGACGTGGTGCTCGACGTGGTCGGCTACTACACCCCCACCGCGACCGACAAGTACGGCCCGCTGGCCCCGACCCGGATCGCCGACAGCCGCAGCGACGGCACCGGCCGGCTCGGCGGCGACGCGGTGCGCACGTACCAGGTCGCCCGCCCCGAGCTGGGGACCGCGGACGCCACCTCGGTGATCCTCAACATCACCGCGACCGACGGCTCCTGGGACAGCTTCCTGACCGCCTACCCGACCGGGACGGCCCGGCCCGTCAACGGCTCGAACGTCAACTTCCCGGTGGGGTCGACCGTCGCGAACCAGGTCGTGGTGCCGGTCGGGGCGGACGGGAAGATCGACCTCTACAACCGCGCCGGCTGGGTACACGTCATCGTCGATGTGGTCGGCTCCTACGGACCGTCCGGAAAGGGCCTGTTCAGCGCGCTCAAGACCCCGGTCCGGAACCTCGACACCCGGGACATCGGCGGCAGGCTCCAACGGGGAGCCACGGCGACCGTCCGGGCCGTACCGACGGACGGCTCCGTCCCGAACGTCCTGGGCGTCGAGGCCAACGTCACGATCACCGACGTCACCGAGGCCGGCCACCTCACGGTGTTCCCGGGCGGGGGCCAGCCGCCGAACACCTCCACCGTCAACGTCGAACCCGGGCAGACCATCGCCAACTCGGCGACCACCGGGGTCACCGGCGGGGGCACCTACTCGGTCTTCGACCACGGCGGCCCGGTGAGCGTCGTCGCCGACCTGACCGGCTACTTCGTCACCGGCTGACCCGCACCCGCCCGCGGTCCCGCACGTCGTCCGGACGCTCCGGACGACGTGCGGGCGCCGCCCGGACGGCTCAGACCGGCCAGCGCTCGCCGCGCCAGGCGGCGTCCCAGAACATCCACTCGTAGCGCGAGGTGGTCACGAAGTGCCCGACCACCTTCCGGCGTTCGGCCGCGGACAGCTCCTCGCCCAGCCGGTCGGTGAGCGCCAGCACCCGGCGGACCACCGACTGGAAGGCCTCGTCGCCGTAGGTGGAGATCCACTTGGCGTACAGCGGGTCGGGCGAGCCCTGGGCGAGCAGCGCCTCGCCGACCCTGGCGTAGATCCAGTAGCAGGGCAGCACCGCGCCGAGCGCCTCGGCGAAGGAGCCGCCGTAGACGGTGGCCAGCAGGTAGCTGGTGTAGGCCCGGGTGGTGGGCAGCACCGGCTCGGCGGCGGCCTCCTCGGCGCTGCCGCCGAAGGCGGTCAGGAACTCGGCGTGCATGCCCTGCTCGGCGGCCAGCGCGCCGACCGCGTCGTCGGCGAAGGCCCGGACATCCTCCTCGCCGGGCGCCTTGGCGGCGCAGACGGCGAGCGCGCGGGCGTAGTCGCGCAGGTAGTGCGAGTCCTGGACGACGAAGTGGCGGAAGGCCTCGCGCGGCAGGGTGCCGTCGGTGAGCCCGGCCAGGAAGGGGTGGGCGAGGATCTCGGCGTACACCGGCTCGATGGCCGCCCAGAGTTCTTCGGTCAGCGTCTTGGTGCTCATGACGCGACCCTAACCGCCGGGGCGGCCGGTCCTCCGGCCAGTGTGCCGCTGTCCGCCCTCGTCCCCGGGCCCGTCCGTCCACCTCCCGGACCAGGGGCATTCAGCACGACCCCGCCGTGTGGTGGTTCCGCCGGGAGGGTGGTTCCTGTCAGGCTTGGGCGGCATGAAGGGTTTCCTCATCAAGACACTGATCAACGCGGCGGCCATCTGGGTCGCCGCCTGGATCGTCAGCGGCATCCAACTCGCCCAGGGCAAGGCCGACTGGCAGCACAAGGCGCTGACGGTGCTCGGCGTCGCCGTCGTGTTCGGCGTGGTGAACTGGCTGATCAAGCCGGTGGTCAAGCTGTTCTCGTTCCCGCTGTTCATCCTCACGCTGGGACTGATCACCTTCGTGATCAACGCCCTGATGCTCCTGCTCACCTCCTGGGCCTCCGGGAAGCTGAGCCTGGACTTCCACGTGACCAACTTCGGCTCGGCGCTGGTCGGTTCACTGATCATCAGCCTGGTCGCGTGGGGCCTGCACCTGGCCCTGGACGACGACTGACCGGTGCCGTGCGGACGGCCGAAAGGGGCCCGCACCCGGGTGTTGCCACCGGGTACGGGCCCCTTCGCCGTTCCTGTGCGACCGCGGCCGGGGCGATCACCCCGCGTTCTCACGCCCCTTGAGCAGGTCCGCGAGCTGGGCGTCGATGTCCCGCCCGGAGAACTCCTGCCCCATCGGCACCAGCCTGTCGGTCCGCGCCAGGAAGGCGATCAGCGGCGCGGACGAGGCGCACAGCAGGGCGTCCCCGTCGGGGGAGTGCAGCACGATGCGGACCTCCGAGAGCTCGTCGCCGACCGGGCGGATGTGCACGTCGCCCTCGCCCGCCGGTCCGCTGATCCCGTCGAGCAGCAGCTCCCGCGCGAAGTACCAGGTGACCGGGGCGTCGCCGGGCAGGTGGAAGGTGAGCCGGACGGCGTACGGGTCGTCGGCCTCGTACGCCAGGTCCACCGGGAGGCGGAAGGAGAGCTCGTGCGAGACCACGAGGTTCATCACCAGGTGACCCTGGACTGTGCTGTGCTGCATGGCGCCAGTACCTCTCGTTCTGCCCGCGCCGTCGGTTCGCTTGGTCCGATGGCGGCGGACATGTTTTCGACGGTTTTTGTGACGGTTTATGCAACCAATCCACGTTCGATCATCATCGTCCATGTTTGGGGATGTAGTGGACAAGGCGTGCTTTTTCAAATGGTGAACGAGCCGGAGCAGGTCCAGACCAAGTGGTGTCAGAAGATGAACGACGGACTCATCGCCCCGACCCCGCGCCGCAGTTGGCACGCGACGGAGACCAGCCGGTCGGCCCGCTCGACCGGGAGCGACAGGGCCATCGTGGCGACCACCGGGCCGATGGTGATCGGGACGGCCGCGCAGACCGTGCCGAGCGCGTACTCCTGACGCTCCAGCACCGGCATGGTCGGCCGCAGCGAGGCGAGCCGGCGCAGCACCGCGGTCTCGCCGGTGAGGGTCGACGGGGTGAGCCCGGCCGGCGGGTGGCGGGCGAGGTGGTCGCGGCGCTCCTCCTCGGGCAGCTGGCCGAGCAGGCACTGGCCGATGGCGTGCGCGTGGGCGGTGGCCCGGAAGTCCGCCCAGGGCTCGACGGCCGGGCGGTTCGGGTCCTCGGCCACGTCCACCACGTGGACCTCGCCGTCCCGGTACAGCGCGAAGTAGACCGCGGCGCCGAGCTCGTCCCGTAAGGACCGCATCCGCGTCCGCAGGTCGGGGTCGCCGCACCGGCCGCGGGAGCGGGCTATGCCGTCGAGCGCCTCCCCGTGGAAGAAGCGCCCCTCGGAGCGCCGCAGGTAGCCCTCGTGGGCCAGGGTCCGCAGCAGGTGGTAGGCCGTGCCGAGGGGCAGTTCGGCGGCCCGGGCCAGCTGCTTGGCGGTCGCGCCGCGCCGGAAGCCCCCGACGGCCTCCAGCAGCCGCAGCGCCCGCTGGACGGAGCCGATCAGGGTGGGCCCGCGGTCCGCCTCGGGCGGCCGCGGCGCGGCGGGCCCGGCCTCCCGCGCGGGCCCGAGCGGTCGTGCCGCCTCGAACGGTTGCTCTCCGAACGGGTGCTCCCCGAACGGTCGTGCTGTCTCGAACGGTTGCGTCTTCTCGAACGGCTGTGCGATCCGATCCATGACACCCAACCCCCAGCCCGAGTCCCTCGTACAGGTCCGTGCCCAGAACGGGCATGCGGAACGAAACCTCCGATTTGCCCGATAGCTGCTCATTGCAGCACAGCGGGACCCCGAACGGATGCACCCGACCGGGTCGGCGTTTCGACCCGTTCCCGGCGTGTTTCGACCCGTTCCCCGGGTTTCGTTCCTCCCCCGGCGCGGGAGACTTCCGCACAACGCGCCAGTCCCGGAGGTGGCCATGGGCCCCGAGAACCGCACCGCGCCACCGCGCCCGGTCGTGAAGCGCACCGCGCGGGCGATCCTGCTGGAGCTGGACCCGGACGATCCGTACGGCCCGGCCTCGATCGTGCTGATCCGGCGGGTCCGGCCGGACTCGCCGCACCCGTACTGGATCACGCCCGGCGGCGGGGTCGAGCGGGAGGACCGGACGGTGGTCGAGGCGCTGCACCGCGAGGTGGACGAGGAGCTCGGCGGCAAGGTCGTGGACGTGGTGCCCGCCTTCGTCGACACCATCAGCCACACCCACCATGACGACGGCACCCCGCTGCACCCGCACGGGGTCAAGGTGCAGCACTTCTTCGTCTGCCGGCTCGCCTCGATGGACCTCGACCGACGGCACGGGCCCGAGGTGACCGACCCCAACGGCGAGTACGAGGTGGTCCGGCTGCCGTTCACCCGCGAGGGCGTCACCTCGGTCAACGTGGTCCCGCCCCGGCTGCGGGCGTACCTGGCGGCCAACATCGAGGGCATCCGCGCGCTCCTCGCCCCCGACCTCGGGTGATCACACGGCGGCCGGGTCGCCGACCGGGTCGTGCCGGATCAGCTCGGCCGGGACCCCGGCCCGCAGCAGCACCCCGACGCCCCGGCGCACCATCGCCGGCGGCCCGCTGAGCACCGCCTCGCGGCCGGTCCACGGGCCGAACCGGCCCACCGCATCGGGCAGTTCGCCGGTCAGCAGCCCGCCGGCCAACAGTTCGCCGCCCAGCGGGCCCCCGGCGTGGCCGCCGCCGGAGAGCACCGGACGGACCGTCAACCAGGGGTGGCGAGCGGCCAGTTCGCGCAGCCCGTCCAGCGCGTACAGCTCCTCGGCCCGGCGGGCACCGTAGAACACCTCGACCCGGTGGCCGGACGCACCGTGCTCGGCGGCCTCCTCGACCAGGGCGCGGATCGGCGCGATCCCGGTGCCGCCGCCGAGGCAGAGCAGGTCCCGGCCGGCCGCGTGGTCCACGGTCATCGCGCCGGCCGCCGGGCCGAGCCGCAGCACGTCCCCGGGCGCGGCCCGGTGGACCAGCGCGTTGCTCACCCAGCCCGCCTGGACGGCCTTGACGTGGAAGGTCAGCAGCCCGTCCGGGCGGGGCGCGCCGGCGAAGGAGTAGTGCCGCCAGACCCGCGGCCACCAGGGCGTCTCCAGCGCGGTGTACTGCCCGGCCCGGAACGGGTAGGCCTGGTCCGGCCGGACGGTGACCACCGCGACGTCCCGGGTGCGGCGCTCGTGCCGGACGATCTCGCCCTGCCACCAGGCCGGCGAGGTGCGGGCGTCCTCCTCGGCGGCCTCGATCATGGCCGAGGAGATCATCCGGTAGGCGCGGCGCCAGGCCGACTCGGCCTCGGCGTCCCAGCGGTCGCCCGCGTACCGGGCGAGCGTTCCCACCAGGCACTCCTCCACCACGGCGTAGTGCCCGGCCAGCGCGCCGTACCGGCGGTGGGACCGGCCGAGCCCGGCCAGCGTGGCGCGCAGGGCCGCCGGCCGGTCGAGCTCGCGGACCACGGCCAGCAGGGTGCGGAACAGCCGCTCGCGGTGGACGTCCATGGCGGCGGGGAAGGACGAGCGGAGCTCGGGGTGGCGCAGGAAGAGCAGCGCGAAGAAGTGCGCGGTGGCCCGGTCGGCGACCGGCTCGACGGCGGCGAGGCCGGCCCGGACCAGCCCGACCTCCCGGGCGGTGAGCGGCCGGCGGGCGGTGGCCTGGTCCTGCCCGGCGGCGGGGAGCGCGGCGGCGGGCTGCCCGGCGGGGGCCCGTACGCCCCAGGCGTCGCTCCACCGGTCGCCCGGGCCGACCCGGTTGAGGCCGGGAGCGTCGGCGAACAGCGGGCGGAAGTCGGCGGCGGGGGCGGGAGCGGGAGCCGGGGCGTGGACGTGGACGTGGGCCGGAGCCGGGACGAACGGCGGTTGCGGCGGCCGGACGGGCTCCAGCAGTGACACCGGCGGCAGCACCTCCGTCGGCGCCTCCGCCGCCACCAGCGGCGGCAGGTCCGGCGGGGCCACGGGCATCGGCGGGGCCAGGGGCGCAGGCGGCCGGGCGACCGCCTCCCGCGACGGGCCCCCGTCGGGCGCGGACTGCCGCAGGCCCGGGACGGACGAGACCCCCGCCGAGCCGTGCCCGGTACGGACCAGGACTGTTCCGCGGGACTTCACCGCTACGTTTCGAGTACCCAAGAGAATCGTTTCGCCCTCCGGCCGGCCTGCGCCACCACCTGGCTTGTCGCTACTGGCGCCAAGGCAGCGTGGCACGGCCCGACCGACCGACCGACGAATCACGCGAAGCCCGGACATCCGGGCCCGGAACGCGCTACTCTCCCCACCCCCGGTCGCCCCGGGTGTCCGTCCGCACACCCAGGGCAACCGGAGAGCCGGGCTCGACGGCGGTCCTCAGAGCTGCCGCAGCAGCATCCCCGGCTGCTCCACACAGTCCGCGACGAACCGCAGGAAGCCGCCCGCCGTCCCGCCGTCGCAGACCCGGTGGTCGAAGGTGAACGACAGCTGGGTCACCTCGCGGACCGCCAACTCCCCCTGGTGGACCCAGGGTTTGGCGACGATCCGACCGACCCCGAGCATCGCCGCCTCCGGGTGGTTGAGGATCGGGGTCGAGCCGTCCACGCCGAACACCCCGTAGTTGTTCAACGTGAAGGTGCCGCCGGTCAGTTCGGCCGGGGTGAGCGCGCCGCTGCGCGCCGCCTCGGTCAACCGGCCCAGCTCCTCGCCGAGTTGCCCGGTGCTGCGGTTCTGCGCGTCCCGCACCACCGGGACGACCAGTCCGCGCTCGCCCTGCGCGGCGAAGCCCAGGTGCACCGCCGAGTGCCGGACGATGCCCGAACCGTCCCCGGTCACCGAGGAGTTCAGCTCCGGGAAGCGCGCCAGGGCGACGGTGCAGATCCGCGCCAGCAGCGCCAGCACGCTCACCTTCGGCCCCGGCGCGGCGTTCAACTGCCGCCGCAGCGCCATGAGTTCGGTGGCGTCGGCGTCCACCCAGCAGGTCGCCGCCGGGATCTCCCGGTGGCTGCGGCTCAGCTTCTCGGCCACCGCCTTGCGCAGCCCGCGCAGCGGGACCACGCCGTCCTGCCCGGCGGGCCCGGCCGGCGCCGGAGCGGTCACCGTGGCCGCGACCGCCCGTTCGACGTCCGCGCGCATGATCAGTCCGTCCGGCCCGCTCCCGGTGAGCGCGGCCAGGTCGACCCCCTGCTCCCGGGCCAGCCGCCGCACCAGCGGCGAGATCACCGGCACCACCGCCGGCCCGGCCGGGACGACCGGAGCCCGCACGGCCACGGCACCGGCGGCGACCACGGCCGAGGCCGGTGCCCCGACCCGGCGCCGCCGCCCGCCCCGGCCCGGCTCGGCGACCCCGAACCCGACCAACGGCCGCTCCACCTCGGCAGACCCGGAGGCAGCGGCAGGCGCAGCGGCAGAGCCCGGCCCCGCCGCATCCTCCGGCCCGCTCCCCGCCGCCGGCGCCACCGCGACCGTCACCAGCGGCGCGCCCACGGCGATCTCCTCGCCCACGTCGCCGTACCGCGCGGTGACCACCCCGCCGTACGGGCAGGGCACCTCCACCACGGCCTTGGCGGTCTCCACCTCCACCACCGGCTGGTCGACCGCGATCACCTCGCCGACCTCGACCATCCAGCGCACCACCTCGGCCCCGGTGAGCCCCTCACCGAGGTCGGGCAGCCGGAACTCCCGTACGACGGGCATCATCCTCGGTCCTCCCACTGCAGCCGGGCGACCGCGTCCAGGATCCGGTCCACCCCGGGCAGGTGGTGGTGCTCCAGCATCGGCGGCGGGTACGGGACGTCGAAGCCGGTGACCCGCAGCACGGGCGCGGCCAGGTGGTGGAAGCAGCGCTCGGTGACCCGGGCGGCGATCTCCGCGCCGGTGCCGCCGAAGCCGCTCGCCTCGTGCACCACCACGGCCCGGCCGAGCGAGCGCACCACCCGGCAGACCGTCTCGTCGTCGAACGGCACCAGGGTGCGCAGGTCCAGCACCGCGAGGTCCCAGCCCTCGGCCTGCGCCGCCTCCGCCGCCGCCAGGCAGACCGGCAGCGAGGGGCCGTAGGTGATCAGCACGGCGGAGGTGCCGGTGCGCCGCAGCACCGCCCGGCCGATCGGCTCGACCGGTGCGTCCGGGTCGAACTCGGCCTTGCCCCAGTAGAGCCGCTTGGGCTCCAGGAACACCACCGGGTCGTCGGAGGCGATCGAGGCGCGCAGCAGCCCGTACGCGTCGGCCACCGTCCCCGGGGTGACCACGTGCAGGCCGGGGGTGCTGGTGTAGTAGGCCTCGGAGGCGTCGCTGTGGTGCTCGACGCCGCCGATGCCCCCGCCGTACGGGATGCGGACGGTGATCGGCAGCGGGAGCCGGCCCGCCGTGCGGTTGCGCATCTTGGCGACGTGCGAGAACAGCTGCTCCAGCGCCGGGTAGGCGAAGGCGTCGAACTGCATCTCGACGACCGGGCGCAGCCCGTACATCGCCATGCCGATCGCGGTGCCGAGGATGCCGGCCTCGGCCAGCGGGGTGTCCAGGCAGCGCTCCGGTCCGAACTCGGCGGTGAGCCCGTCGGTGATCCGGAAGACCCCGCCGAGCGCGCCGACGTCCTCGCCGAGCACGTGCACCGCCGGGTCCTCGCGCATGGCGTCCCGCAGCGCGGAGTTGAGCGCCTGCGCCATCGAGGCGGTACGGACATCAGAGGGGCGCCGCGCAGAGGCTCCGCCAAGGGTGGGGGTGGGCGACGGGTGGGCCGTGCTCATCGGTCCGCCACCTCCGCCTCGGCGGCCAGCTCGGCGGCCAACTGGGCGGCCTGCTCGCGCAGTTGCGGGGTCGGCTCGGCGTAGACATGGGCGAACAGCGACATCGGGTCCAGCTCCGGGTCGGTGTGGAACTCCGCCCGCATCCGGGCCGCCAGCGCCTCCGCCTCGTCGGCCGCCTCCCGCACCAGGCGGTCGTCCAGCACGCCGAGTCCGCGCAGCGCCCGCTCCATCAGCAGGATCGGGTCGTGCTCGCGCCAGGCGGCCACCTCGGGCTCGGTGCGGTAGCGGGTGGCGTCGTCGGCGTTGGTGTGGGCGTCGATCCGGTAGGTCAGCGCCTCGACCAGGGTCGGGCCGCCGCCGGCCCGGGCCCGCTCGACCGCCTCGGTCAGCACCGAGTGCACGGCGGGCGCGTCGTTGCCGTCCACCAGCCGGCCCGGCATCCCGTAGCCGACGGCCTTGTGGGCCAGGCTCGGCGCGGCGGACTGCGCACTGAGCGGCACGGAGATCGCGTAGCCGTTGTTCTGCACCAGGAAGACCACCGGGGCGTCCAGCACGGCCGCGAAGTTCAGCGCCTCGTGGAAGTCGCCCTCGCTGGTGCCGCCGTCGCCGAGCATCGCCAGCGCGACCACCGGCTCGCCGCGCAGCCGGGCGGCGTGCGCCAGCCCGACGGCGTGCGGGGCCTGGGTGGCGAGCGGGGTGCAGAGCGGGGCGGTGCGGCTGGCCCGCGGGTCGTAGCCGGTGTGGGCGCTGCCGCGCAGCAGGGTCAGCGCCTCCAGCGGGTCGACGCCCCGGGAGACCACGGCGAGGGTGTCGCGGTAGCTGGGGAAGAGCCAGTCGTGCTCGCCGAGCACCAGCGCGGCGGCGACCTGGCAGGCCTCCTGGCCGGTGGACGCCGGGTAGACGGCGAGCCGGCCCTGCTTGGTCAGGGTGGTGGCCTGCTGGTTGTACCGGCGGCCGACGACCAGGCGGCGGTACAGCTCGCGCAGCAGGGCGGGGTCGTACTTCTCCAGCGCGGGGGTGCCGATCGCCCGGACGGGGGAGGGGTCCGGGAGGAGGGGTGCCGGATCGGTGCGCGGGGCGGTGGCCCCGGGCAGCCAGCCGGGTACACCCGCGTGGTGTCTGTGGTCGAGAACGGTCATCTCGGGGCACCTCCAGGGGTTGCGGGGGCTCCCTACCGATTGTTCGGTCGTCTGTTCATCTTGACCAGAAGCGTGACAAGGTGGTGGACATTCGGCCTGTACGGCGGTCGACTGGTGGCAGTGCGTCCAATCGGTGGGGGTGGGGGGTCATGTCGGCTGAACAGATGTCCAGACTCGACCGGGTCGACCGGTCGATCCTGCGGCTGCTGCAGCAGGACGGTCGCGCCTCCATCCGCTCGGTGGCCGAGCGGGTGCACGTGTCCCGGGCCAACGCGTACGCCCGGATCTCCAGGATGGTCGAGGACGGCATCATCCGCGGCTTCACCGCCAGGGTGGACCACGAACGGGCCGGTCAGGCCGCATCGGCGTACGTCACCCTGAAAATCGTCCAGAACTCCTGGCGGACGGTGCGCGAGCAGCTGCTGGAGCTGCCCGGGGTGGCACACATCGCGCTGGTCGGCGGGGACTTCGACGTCCTGCTGCTGGTGCACACCGCCGACAACAAGGCCCTGCGGGAGCTGGTGCTGGGCAGCATCCAGTCCATCCCGCAGGTGCTCGGCACCCGCACCATGCTGGTCTTCGAGGAGACCGACCAGGTGCCGCCGCTCTGAGGAGGGCTCCGCCTCGAGGGCGGGGCCCGGACCCGGGGGAAGGACCGGTCAGCGCGCCCGCAGCCCGTCGAAGGCCAGGTGGACCACCGCGTCCGCGACCCCGTCGGCGGCCTTGAGCCCCGGCCGGTACCACTCCACGATCGAGTTGATCATCCCGAACAGCAGCCGGGTGGCCAGCCGCGGCTCCACGTCCGCGCGCAGCGCGCCGTCCGCGACCGCCGCCCGCAGCAGCTCGGCGACCTGGTGGTCGAAGTCCCGCCGGCGCTCCAGCGCCCACTGCTCGGTGGCCGTGTTGCCGCGCACCCGCAGCAGCAGCGTCACGTACGGCAGCTCGTCCAGCAGCACCTCGGCGGTGCGGCGCACCACGTGCTCCAGCCGCTCCACCGCCGGGCCCGCGACCGCCGCGGGCTCGGCCAGGATCGCGAACAGCCCGTCCAGTGCCCGGCCGACCGCCAGCCGCAGCAGCTCCTCCTTGCCGCGCACGTGGTGGTAGATGGAGGACTTGGAGATCCCGGCCGCCCGGGACAGGTCCTCCATCGAGGTGCCGTCGTAGCCGCGCTCGTTGAACACGTCGACGGTCACCGCGAGCAGTGACTCCACGGTGTAGGCGGTGCGCGTGGTGTGATCGGCCATCCTCCGAGTATCCCCGGCCGTCACCCCCGTCACGCGAGCGGGTCCGACTGGTCCACACCAACCAAGGGACGCCGACGGGGTCAGGCCCTAGACTCTGCGGACGATCCGTCCACGTCCAAGGCTGGGGACATGAACGCAATACCGGCAGTCGCCTCCGACGTGCCAGAGAAGCGCAGCGAGGAGCCGGAGGGACCCGCGCGCACCTGGCAGGAGCGCGGCCGGGCCCTGGTGGTCCGCTTCGGACCGGCGGTGTGGTGCTACGCGGTGCTGAAGCTGATCGGCTTCACCGTCTTCATGAAGCTGCTCTCCTTCTCCGGGGAGTACGCCAAGAAGCCGGCCCGGTTCGGCGGCGGCGCCAACCCCTGGGACGTGGTGGCCACCTGGGACGGCTGGTGGTACCAGCAGGTGGCTCGGTTCGGCTACCACCCGGCGCTCGTCCCGATACCGAACGGACCGGTCGGCTTCAGCGTCGAGCAGAACTCGGCCGCGTTCTTCCCGCTCTACCCCGGCCTGATGCGGATGACCTCGGACGTCACCGGCCTCGGCCTGTACGGCGCCGGGATGCTGGTCTCGGTGGTGGCCTCGCTGTTCGCCGCGGCCGGCATCTACGCCGTGGTGGAGAAGCTGACCGGCGACGCCCGCTCCGGTGTGATCGCGGCCGGCATCTGGGCGATCGCCCCGGGTTCCGGCGCCGAGTGGGCGGTCTACTCGGACTCCCTCTTCGTCGCGCTGGCCGCCTGGGCCTGCTACTGCGTGATGGCCAAGCAGTGGGTCGCGGCCGGGGTGATCACCCTGGTCGCCGGGCTCAACCGGCCGACCTCCGCGGCGCTGATCGGCGCGGTCGGCCTGGCCGCGCTGGTCGAGCTGTACCGCCGCGAGAGCGGCGTCCTGCGCCCGCTGGCCGCGATGCTGCTGGCCCCGCTCGGCCTGCTCGGCTACGTGGGCTGGGTGGGCTGGCGGACCGGCGAGTGGGGCGGCTACTTCCGGCTGCAGCACGACGCCTGGCTGCACTACTTCGACTGGGGCCAGGGCACCTGGCACGCGATCCGCGGCGTGCTGCTGGGCCGCAGCGACTACCCCTTCGCCTTCCCGATACCGGACCTGTTCGCCACCCTGATCGTGCTCAGCCTGCCGATGCTGGTCGTGCTGCTGGTCCGGCTGCGCCCGCCGCTGGTGCTGACCGCCTACACGCTGGCCACGATCGTCTCGGTGCTCGGCAGCCTGGGCATCTTCGGCAACGTCTCCCGCTACCTGCTGCCCGCGTTCCCGCTGTTCATCGCGCTGGCGGTGGGGATGCGCAAGCTGAGCCTGCCGGTGCTGGCCACCGTCCTGGGCACCGGCGCGGTCGCCTCCGGCTGGTACGCCGGGTACGTCATCTTCGAGCTGGGCGTGCCGTAGACCCGGACCACCCGAGCCCCCGGGGGCGCGTCCGCCACGGACGCGCCCCCGCGCGTTTCCCGGTGGATTCCTCCCACCACACCCTCGTGGCCCGACCGATCGTTCGGTTACTCTGTGACGTGTCCCGTCCTGCTTTCCGAGGCCCTCCGAGGAGCGCACAGATGTCCGCAGCGGTCACCCACCCCCTCGTCAGCGAGCTGGTCGAGCGCCACCAGGCCACCCTGGACGCCGCGCTCGCCGCCGCCGCCGAGCGCGACTACTGGTCGCCCTACCCCGAGTTCCCCAAGGCGTACGGCGAGAGCGGGCCGGCGGACGGCAAGGCCGCCTTCGACGCCCTGCTCGGCAGGCCCTTCACCCTCGAAGGCCACCCCACCGACGGCGACCAGGTCGGCGGCGAGGCCTCCCCGTACGGCGTCGAGCTGGGCATCACCTACCCGCACGCCGACCCGGACGCGCTGATCGCCGCGCTCACCGCCGCCCGCCCCGGCTGGGCCGCCGCGACCCCGCTGGAGCGCGCCGCCGTCTGCCTGGAGATCCTGCACCGGATCAACGCCCGCTCCCACGAGTTCGCCCAGGCCGTCATGCACACCACCGGCCAGGCCTACGGCATGGCCTTCCAGGCCGGCGGCCCGCACGCCCAGGACCGCGGCCTGGAGGCGGTCGCCTACGCGTACGCCGAGCAGACCCGGCTGCCGAAGCAGGCCGGCTGGACCAAGCCGCAGGGCAAGCGCGACCCGCTGGTGATGACCAAGGAGTTCACCGTCGTCCCGCGCGGCCTCGCGCTGCTGATCGGCTGCAACACCTTCCCCACCTGGAACGGCTACCCGGGCCTGTTCGCCTCGCTGGCCACCGGCAACCCCGTCCTGGTCAAGCCGCACCCGCGGGCCGTCCTGCCGCTCGCGCTGACCGTCGCCGTCGCCCGCGAGGTGCTCGCCGAGGCCGGCTTCGACCCGAACCTGGTCGTCCTGGCCGCCGAGCACGAGGGCGGCACCGTCGCCGCCGCCCTCGCGGTCCGCCCCGAGGTCAGGCTGATCGACTACACCGGCTCCACCTCCTTCGGCGACTGGCTGGAGGAGCACGCCAGGCAGGCGCAGGTGTACACCGAGAAGGCCGGCGTGAACGCCGTCGTCATCGACTCCACCGACGACTACAAGGGCATGCTGGGCAACCTCGCCTTCGCGCTCTCCCTCTACAGCGGCCAGATGTGCACCACCCCGCAGAACGTGCTGATCCCGCGCGGCGGCATCGCCACCGACCAGGGCGACAAGTCCTACGACCAGGTGGTCACCGACCTGGCCGGCGCCATCGAGGGCCTGCTCTCCGACGACGCCCGCGCCGCGGCGATCCTCGGCGCCGTGGTCAACCCCGGGGTGCTCCAGCGCTCGGCCGCCGCGGCCGGCGGCGAGTACGGCGAACTCGCCCTCGCCCCGCGCGCGGTGACCTCCCCGGACTTCCCCGGCGCGACCGTCCGCACCCCCGCGCTGGTCAAGCTGGACGCCGACAAGCCGGACGACCGCGCGGTCTTCCGCAGCGAGTGCTTCGGCCCGGTCTCCTTCGCCGTCGCCGTCGAATCCACCGCCGCCGCCGTCGAGTTGCTGCGCACCACGGTCCGCGAGAAGGGCGCCATGACGGCCTCCGGCTACACCACCTCGCCCGAGGTGGAGGCGCTGCTGGTCGAGGCCGCGCTGGACTCCGGCGTCTCGCTCTCGCTCAACCTGACCGGCGGCGTCTTCCCCAACCAGACCGCCGCCTTCTCCGACCTGCACGGCACCGGGGCCAACCCGGCCGCCAACTCGGCCTACTGCGACGGCGCGTTCGTCGCCAACCGGTTCCGCACGGTGGAGATCCGCCGGCACGCCTGAGCCGTTCACCCCCGTCACCGGGCCCCGGCGGTCACCCACCGCCGGGGCCCGGCGGTTCACAGCTCCGACGGCGCCCGCGATGATGGAGGCTGGGAGAACGCCGGGAACGGCGTACGACCGCCCTCCGAACAACGGGAGCTGATACATGGCCGTGAAGCCGACGACCGAAACCGACGTCCTGATCGTCGGCGCCGGACCGACCGGACTGCTGCTGGCCGGCGACCTCGCCGCCGCCGGAGTCGGCGTCACGGTACTGGAGAAGCGCGCCGCCGAGTCCAACCTCACCCGGGCCTTCGCCGTGCACGCCCGCAGCCTGGAGCTGCTGGACGCCCGGGGCCTGGCCGAGGAGCTGATCGCCACCGGCCGCCCGCTCGCCGAGCTGAGGATGTTCGACCGCTTCGGCATCGACCTCGCCGCACTGCCCACCCGCTTCCCGTTCGTGCTGATCACCCCGCAGTACAACGTCGAACGGCTGCTGCTGGACCGCGCCGAGAAGGCCGGCGCGACCGTCCTGCGCGGCGCCGAGGTCACCGGGCTGCGCCAGGACGCCGAGGGCGTGACCCTGGAGACCCGGGACGGGCAGAGCCACCGCGCCGCGTACGCGGTCGCCACCGACGGCGTCCACTCCACCGTCCGCGACCTGCTGGGCATCCCGTTCCCCGGGGAGTCGGTGGTCGACTCGGTGGTGCTGGCCGACGTCCGGCTGGACCGCGAGCCCGCCCAGGCGATCACCGTCGGCGCCAACCAGGCCGGCTTCGCCTTCATCGCCCCGTTCGGCGACGGCTGGTTCCGGATCATCGCCTGGGACCGCGAGGAGCGCTATCCGGACGGCACCACCCCCTCCGCCGAGCAGCTCACCGCCCTCGTCCGGGCCATCCTCGGCGAGGACTACGGCCTGCACGAGGTGCGCTGGAGCTCCACCTTCCACAGCGACGAGCGGCAGGCCCCCAACTACCGCTCCGGCCGGGTCTTCCTGGCCGGCGACGCCGCGCACTGCCACTCCCCGGCCGGCGGCCAGGGCATGAACACCGGCCTCCAGGACGCCGCCAACCTCTCCTGGAAGCTCGCCGCGGCGCTCCGGGGCCACGCCACCGACGCCCTCCTGGACACCTACCAGACCGAGCGGCACCCGGTCGGCAAGACGGTGCTGCGCACCTCCGGCGCGCTGATCCGGCTGGCCCTCGCCGAGTCCGCCCCCACCCGCGCCCTGCGCGGCGCGCTCACCGCGCTGGGCGGCCACCTCGACCCGGTCACCGAGCGCGGCGCCCGGCTGGTCTCCGGCATCGGCATCTCCTACCCCGCGCCCAAGGACGCCCACCCGCAGGTCGGCAAGCGCGTCCCGGACCTGCGGCTGACCGCCCTGAGCAAGCCCGCCGAGGGCGCCCCGGCCGCGCCCGAGCGGCTCTACGAGGCGCTGCGCGCCGGGACGTTCGTCCTGGTCAGCAATGACGAGCTGGCCGCCGCCGAGCCCTGGGCCGACCGCATGGTCTCCGCCGCCCCCGCCGACCCGCACGGCAAGCTGCGCGACACCGTCCTGCTGATCCGCCCGGACGGCTACGTCGCCTGGGCCGCCGTCGACCCCGGCCAGGGCGAGCTGCGCGCCGCCCTCACCGACTGGCTCGGCGCCCCGGCCTGACCACCCCCGGGCGGGCCCGCGACCCCCGCGCGCCCGCCCGGCCCGTCGTTCGCCGGCCGCTCAGCCCCGGGCCTTCACATAGTGCCGCGCCGCCTTCGCCCGGTTCCCGCACACCGCCATCCGGCACCACCGCCGGCGGCCGTTCTGCGAGGTGTCGAAGAAGTACAGGACGCACGCCTCGTGCGCGCACTGCTTGATCCGCTGGGCGCCCCGGTCCAGCAGGTCCAGGAAGTCGTCCGCCGCCAGCCAGGAGGCCAGCCACTCGGACCGGTCCACCTCGACGTGCGCGGTCGGCCCCTGCGGGCCGAGCTCCCGGCGCAGCCGCCCGTGGCCCAGCACACCGTTCAGCCGGGCCACCGCCTCCGGCCCCAACTGCCCCTGCCCGCACAGCTCCTGGACGGCATCGGCGATCACCTCACGGGTCTCCCGCAGGGCCGCGAGCCCCGACCCGGCGGCCCGGCAGAGGTCCGCGAGGCCGGCCGAGGAGAGCCAGATCGCGTAGCCGTCCGGTTCGGCGAGCAGGTCGTTGACGGGCGTTCCGGCCCAGCGCGTGTTGAGCAGGTCCAGTGCGAGCGGCTCACCGATCAGCGGTCGCGGGTCCCTCGGGTCCGGCTGCACGTCAGTCATCGCTCTCCCTCGGATCGGTCCGATTCTACGTCCGCCCCTTCCGCCCGGACTGGTCTGGACCGACCCCGGAACCACGGTCATTCACTGTATGGAACCGCCGAGTTGGGCGCCCTCCACAGTTGACTGTTTTTTAGCAACGAATTGCCCGGCCATGAGCCAATTCGCACACGGGTTCTGTCATGTTCGAGCCAGCGTTCTCGACCCCCCTGAACGCCTGGTCCCTTGCCGGCCCCCCACAGCCGGCTGGAGGAGGATCCGTTGCGTCCCCGCTCCCTTGCCCTCGCCGCGGCGATAGCCGTGCTGCCGCTGACCGCCGTCTCGCTCGGTGTCTCCACCGCGCAGGCCGCCACTCCCAACGCCTCCCCGCGCGTCGCCCTGCCGAACACCGTGAACCCGGCGGTGGCCCACTCGGAGAAGAAGGGTGACGTCCCGGCCGCGCAGCAGATCTCGGTGTCCGTCAGCCTGAAGCTGCGCGACACCGACGCCCTGGACCGCTTCCTGACCGCCGTCACCACCCCGGGCGCCCCGGAGTACGGCCACTACCTGACGCCGGAGCAGTTCACCGCGCGGTTCGGCCCGACCCAGGCCGCCGTCGACCAGGTCCGGACGTACCTGGCCCAGCAGGGCCTGACCGTCTCCGACGTGAGCGCCAACCGCCAGGTGGTCAACGCCCGCGGCACCGCCGCCCAGGTCTCCCAGGCCTTCGGGACGCACGAGAGCGCGTACCTCGACCCGCAGCTCCAGCGCGCCTTCTTCGCCAACGACGCGGCCGCCTCGATCCCGTCCGACCTGGCCTCCGTGGTCCAGGGCGTCAGCGGCCTGGACAACCACGCGGTGCGCAAGAACCGCCTGGTCACCCCGAACTCGGTCGCCCCGAACTCGGTCACCCCGAACACGGCGACCGCGAGCCCGAGCGGCATGGCCCCGGCCCAGTACACCGGCGCGTACAACCTCAACAAGACCGGCGCGGACGGCACCGGCACCACGGTCGCGCTGTGGGAGTTCGACGGCTACCAGTCCTCGAACCTGACCACCTACGACTCCCAGTACGGCCTGTCCGGCCCGGCCGTCTCCACCGTCTCGGTGGACGGCGCCAACTACGACTCCGCCCCCGGCCAGGGCCAGGGCGAGGTCGAGCTGGACAGCGAGATCGTCCGCGGCGCGGCGCCCAAGGCCACCCAGCTGGTCTACGAGGCGCCCAACAGCGACCAGGGCGAGATCGACATGGCCAACAAGATCGTGACCGACAACAGGGTCTCGGTGGTCTCGATCTCCTGGGGCTCCTGCGAGCCGGACACCACCGCCGCCTCGATGACCGCGGTCGACAACGCCTTCAAGCAGGCCGCCGCCCAGGGCATCTCGATCTTCTCCGCCTCCGGCGACGACGGCTCCCGCGACTGCACCCGCTCCACCAGCGGCTCCGGCGTGAAGGCGGTCGACTTCCCGGCGTCCAGCCCGCACCAGACCGGCGTCGGCGGTACCAACCTCAAGGTCTCCAGCGGCAACGCCTACTCCTCGGAGAGCGCCTGGAGCACCGCCGGCGGCGGCGTCTCCACCGTGTTCGCCAAGCCGAGCTGGCAGACCGGCACCGGCGTCAGCGGCACCATGCGCACCGTCCCGGACGTCTCCTCCAACGCCGACCCGCAGAGCGGCTTCGCGATCTACACCGCCGGCGCCTGGCAGGTCTACGGCGGTACCAGCGCGGCCGCGCCGCTCTGGTCCGGCTACGCGGCCCAGTTCAACCAGAAGGCCAAGGCCGCCGGCCAGGCCGTCCTCGGCGAGGCCAGCCCGCGGCTGTACTCGGTGGCCAACGGCAGCGGCTACGGCAGCACCTTCCACGACGTGACCACCGGCGCCAACCAGGACTTCTCCGCCAAGGCCGGCTACGACCAGGTCACCGGCTGGGGCTCCCCGGTCGCCGACGCGCTGACCACCGCCCTGCTCGGCGGCGGCACCACCCCGCCGTCCGGCGGCTGCACCGCCGCCCAGCTGGTCGCCAACGGCGGCTTCGAGAGCGGCACCGCCTCCCCGTGGACCGCCTCCAGCGGCGTGGTCAGCAACAGCTCCTCCGAGGCCGCCCACTCGGGCAGCTGGAAGGCCTGGCTGGACGGCTACGGCTCGGCCCACACCGACACCCTGTCGCAGACCGTCTCGATCCCGGCCGGCTGCGCCTCCGCCAAGCTGACCTTCTGGCTGCACGTCGACACCGCGGAGACCGGCACCACCGCGTACGACAAGCTGACCGTCCAGGCCAACAGCACCACGCTGGCGACCTACTCCAACGTGGACGCCGCCGCCGGCTACGTCCAGCGCACCCTGGACCTGACCTCCTTCGCGGGCCAGACCGTGACCGTCAAGTTCACCGGCACCGAGGACTCCTCGCTGCAGACCAGCTTCGTGATCGACGACGTCGCGCTGAACGTCGGCTGACCACCGGCCGCACCACCGCACCACCCGATCCCCGCCGGGGCGGAGCCGTCAGGGCCCGCCCCGGCGGTGTCCGTCCCGGGCCCTTCCGGAGCCGTCCGCCGCCCCGTCCGGGGCCCGGTCAGCGGCCCGTGTTTCCGGACTGTTTCAAGATCGATAACCCTTCGGTCCACCTGCCGTGACCACTGTCATACGCACGACTGATGACGTAGCCTCTCGACCGTGCATAGGGTTCCCCAAAGCTCGGTGAAGCCGCTGGCGGCGCGCCCCGGCGCCGACCCGGTCCCGCCGAACTCACCTGGTGGGGAGGGTCACCGTATGGCCGCACAGCAACCTCAGGACGCCGCGCGGCTGCGGCTGGTCGGATCGCACACGGAGCGCCCGGGCCCGCCCGGGCCGCCCGGCCCGACTCCCGCCACCCCCGGACCGCCCCCCGGCCGGCTCGCCCCGGTCGGCGGCTTCGCGGACACCCTCCACCTGGCGATCGAGGCCAGCGGCCTCAGCCTGGACCGCATCCGCGCCGCCCTCGCCGGGCGCGGCGTCAGGGTCAGCGTGACGACCCTGAGTTACTGGCGGCGCGGCCGCAGCCAGCCCGAGCGGGCCAGCTCGCTGCGCGCCGTCCACCTGCTGGAGGAGCTGCTCGGGCTGCCGCACAGCGCGCTCTCCTCGCTGCTCGGCCCGCCGCGCCCGCGCGGCCGCTGGGCCGCCGCGGCCAACACCTGCCACCTCGGGCTGGAGGACGTCTGGCCGGGCGAGCAGGAGATCGCCAACATCTTCGCCGAGCTCAACGCCCCGCCGGCCGGCGAACTGGAGCGCCTGAGCATCCACGACTCCTACTACGTGGACGCCGAGCGGCGCGGCAACCTGCTGCGGATGCGCCAGGTGGTGCGCGCCACGGTCGGCGGCGTCGGCCGCTGCCTGGTGGTGCACATGGCCGACGAGGAGGCGGCCGGCTGCCCGGAGATCACCGCGGTGCGGCACGGCCGGCTGGGCCGGGTGCGCCGCCGCCCGGAGGCCGGGCTGATCGTCGGCGAGCTGATGCTGGACCGCCCGCTCGGCCTCGGCGACAGCACGGTCTTCGAGTACGAGGTGGAGATCCCGCCCGGCGGCCCGACCACGGAGTACAGCCGCCGCTTCGCCACCCCGGTGCGCGAGTACGTGCTCCAGGTGCACTTCGACCCGGCGGCCGTCCCGGCGCACTGCGAGCGCTACGACCGCGAGCCGGGGGCCGACGTCGACCACCGCCGCGAGCAGCTGTGGATCGGCGCCTCGGCGAGCGCCCACGTCCTGGCCCCGGACCAGCAGCCGGGCCACATCGGCATCCGCTGGGAGTGGGCGTAGCCCTTCCGCTCCTTCGAGACCCGCCGGACCTCACGGTCCGGCGGGTCTTTCGCATGCCCGCCCGAAGACCTGACCCTTCCGACTCCTCCACTGGTTGACGCTGCATCACCTAACTCCTACTCTCGTGAGTACCGGTTAGGCAGCTGCCTCACCGGCAGCCGAAGCCTCCGGGAGTGACCAGGCATGTCCAGCACCGCCCAGCTCCGCACCTTGCAGACCGGCCACGTGGGCCTGAACGTCACCGACCTGGCCCGCTCGATCGCCTTCTACCGCGCCGTGTTCGGCCTCGACGTCACCGCCGAGGGCACCGACTCCGACCGCCGCTACGCCTTCCTCGGCCGCGACGGCCGCCTGGTGGTGACGCTCTGGCAGCAGAGCGCGGGCCGCTTCGCCCCCGGCAACCCCGGCCTGCACCACCTCTCCTTCGAGGTCGAGAGCCTCGACGAGGTCCGCGCCACCGAGCGGCTGCTGCGCGAACTCGGCGCCGAGTTCGCCTACGACGGCGTCGTCCCGCACAGCGAGGGCTCGGCCTCCGGCGGCATCTTCTTCACCGACCCGGACGGCATCCGGCTGGAGGTCTACACCCGCACCGGCGTGGCCGGGACCGCGGCCGCCGCCCCCACCGCCACCGCCCCGACCTGCGGGTTCTTCTAGGAACCGGGCCCGGCCATGACCACCACCAGCACGCCGTACCACCCCGGCGAGCGGGCCGCCCAGGCCCGGGCCGGCCGGACCGAGCGGGCCGACCACGCCGGCCGGTCGATCCGCCGCACCGTCCCGGCGGTCGCCGCCCGCTTCCTGGCCGAGCGCCGGATGCTGGTCCTCGGCGCCGCCGACCGGGACGGCCGGATCTGGGCCACCCAGCTGGCCGGCCCGGCGGGCTTCCTCACCGCCCCGGACGAACGCACCATGGCCGTCGCCGCCCTCCCGGCCGGGGCCGACCCCCTCGCCGAGGCACTGGCCGGCCCCGCCCGGGTCGGCACGATCGCGCTGGACCCGGCCGGCCGGCGCCGGATGCGGCTCAACGGCCGCTCCGTCCCGGACGGCCGGGGCGGGCTGCGGGTGCACGCCGACGAGGTGGTCGCCAACTGCCCGAAGTACATCCAGCGCCGCACCCCGACGGACCGCCCGGCCGCCGGCCCGCCCCGTACGGTCGCCGCCGGCCCGGTGCTGACCACCGCCCAGCGGCTGGCGGCGGCCACCGCGGACACCTTCTTCATCGCCAGCACCGGCCCGGACGGCAGCGTGGACGCCTCCCACCGCGGCGGCTTCCCCGGCTTCCTGGAGCCGGTGGCGCCGGACCGGCTGCGCTGGCCCGAGTACCCGGGCAACAGCATGTTCCTGACGCTCGGGAACCTGGAGCTGGACCCGCGGGCCGGCCTGCTGCTGCCCGACTGGGAGACCGGCGGGGCGCTGCTCGTCACCGGCGAGGCCCGCACCGACTGGTCCGAGGAGGCCCGGCAGGGCGTCCCGGGCGCCGAGCGGATGGTCGAACTGACCGTCACCGGCGTGCTCGAACTGGCCGACGCCACCCCGCTGACCTGGACCGACCCGGAGTACTCGCCCGCCATCCCGCGCTGACCCCGCCTCACTTCGCCTAGACCCTCCGCCCGACCCACGCCACGCCCGGGAGCCGAACGGGTCTCACCCGTTCGGCCTAACCCACCGTGACTCATCGCGCCCGCTTTGGGACTTTGGTCCGGATAACACGCGGAATAGTCCGGGAAAGAGGCGGAGCATGACCCTGACCGACCCCCTGTCCCCGCTCATCGAGTTCGACGACGTCGAACCGGCGGAGGACTGCATATGCGGGGGCTGCAACGCCCGCCGACGAGCACGGCTGCACGCCGCGCCCGTCCACGAGGGCGGACACGCCTCCGCCCGCAGCGTCCGCCGCCGGGCCGCCGTCCTGATGGCCGCCGTGGGCACCGCGCTGGGCGGCGGAGCGGCCGCCGCCGGCACCGCCACCGCGGCCCCCGCACCCGGCCCCACCCCGGGCGGCAACAGCAGCAGCCAGTCCCAGACCCCCCAGGGCGAGGTCAGCGGCCTCTACGGCCAGGCCCCCGGCGCCCGTACCTTCGCCGCGCCGCGCGCCGCCGCGGCTCCGCTCACCCGGGCCCAGATCATCCAGCGCGCCCAGACCTGGGTCGACCAGGGCGTGCCGTACAGCATGAGCCGCTACTGGTCGGACGGCTACCGCCAGGACTGCTCCGGCTTCGTCTCGATGGCCTGGGGCCTGGGCAGCAGTCAGACCACCTGGACACTGCCCAACTTCGCCGAGCGGATCGGCAAGAACGACCTCCAGCCCGGCGACGTCCTCATCTACAACAACCCGGCCAACCCCCAGGCCGGCTCGCACGTCACGATCTTCGGCGGCTGGGCCGACTCCTCCCGCACCAAGTACGTCGCCTACGAGCAGACCGGCCCCTCCGCCAAGAAGCGCTCCACCCCGTACGCGTACTGGAACAACTCCGGCTCCTACGTCCCGTACCGCTACACCGGCCTGTCCTCCGGCAGCAACGACGGCGGCGGCACCTCCTCCACCGCTTTCCCCGGGGCCGACAAGTTCGGCCCCGGCGCCAACAACGCGTCCGTCACCAGGCTCGGCCAGCTGCTGGTGCAGCGCGGCGGCGCCGGGTTCTACTCCGAGGGCCCCGGCCCGCGCTGGGGCGAGGCCGACCGCAAGGCCACCCAGGCCTTCCAACAGGCCCAGGGCTGGCGCGGCGCCGAGGCCGACGGCATCCCCGGCAAGGACACCTGGGACTACCTGGTCAACGGCAAGGGCCGCGACATCGGCGGCGGGGGAGGCACCCCGCTGCCGCCTCCGCCGCCGCCCGTCACCGGGGGCTCCGCCTTCCCCGGCGCGCAGTACTTCGGGCCGGGCCAGAGCAACGACCACATCCGGCAGCTCGGCGAGCAGCTGGTCCGCAAGGGCTTCGGCGGCTCGTACAGCGTCGGCCCGGGACCGCGCTGGACGGAGAGCGACCGCCGGGCCGTCCAGGCCTTCCAGCAGGCCCAGGGCTGGCGCGGCAGCGAGGCCGACGGCTACCCGGGCCCCGACACCTGGCGCCGGCTCTTCTCCTGACGCCCCCTCCGAGGCGCGGTGCCCACCCGGGCGCCGCGCCTCAGCGCTTCCCCGACATCCAGTGGAACAGGCCCATCCCGACGCTGGTCGCCAGGTTGAAGCTGGACACCCCGGGCCGCATCGGCACCGCCACCAACCGGTCGGCGCGGTCCTTGAGTTCCGCCGACACACCGTGCCGCTCCGTCCCGAAGGCGAGCAGCGCGTCGTCCGGGAACGGCACGTCCCGGATGTCCGCGCCCTCCGGGTCCAGCACGTACAGCGGCCCGTCCGGCAGCTCCGGCAGGGCCAGCCGCTCCACCGCGGTCGCGAAGTGCAGCCCGGCGCTCCCCCGCAGCACGTTCGGGTGCCACGGATCCAGGTCCCCGGTGGTCACCACCCCGGTGGCGCCGAAGCCCGCCGCGAGCCGGATCACCGCCCCGACGTTCCCCAGGTTGCGCGGGTTCTCCAACAGCACCACCGGCGCCCGGCGCGGCAGCCAGCCCAGCACCGCCCGGTTCGCCTCGACCCCGGGCCGCGCCGCCAGCGCGACCACCCCGGTCGGGTGCAGCCGCGGCACCAGCCCCCGCAGCGCCGCCTCCGGCAGCTCCACCGCGAGCCCCTCCAGCGCCGGAACGACGTCCGGCGCCAACTCACCCGCCAGCGCCAGCAGCGCGCCCCGGTCCGCGGTCAGCACCCGCCGCACCTCGCCGCCGAACCGCAGCGCGTGCTTCAGCGCGTGGAAGCCGTCCAGCAGCACCGCCCCCGGCTCCCGCTCGGCCGCCCGCCACGCCCGTACCAGCCCGTCCTCGTCCGTCCTGTTCACTCCGCCATCGTCTCCCCCGGGCGCCCCGCCGCGGCGATCACCTCGTCGAAACCGAGCGCCCGCCCCAGCGGGCCGTCCGTCGTGGCGGCCAGGCCGGCCAGCGCGAGGTCCAGGTGCCGGTGGACCAGCGAGCCGTCCGCGTCCAGCGCCGCCAGGGCGCCCGGCAGCGGACGGGACACCCGGACGCAGAGCAGCACCAGGTCCCCCATCCCGACGTCGGGGCGCAGCCGCCCGGCCTCCCGCGCGGCGCGCAGCAGATCCTCGACGGCCTCCACGGTGCCCCGCCGGACCGCCAGCAGCTCCTCGTCCACCACCAGGCGCTCCAGCAGCACCACGATCGCCGCCCCCATCCGCAGATCGGCGGCGGCGTGCACGAAGCGGCGCAGCGCCTGCCAGGGGTCCGCCTCGACGCGCCGCGCCTCCTGCGCGGCCTCGCCGAGCCGGGCCAGCAGGTCGGTGACCAGCGCGCGGACCAGCGCCTCTCGGTCCGGGAAGCGCCGGTAGAGCGTGCCCGGGCCGACCCCGGCCCGCCGCACCACCGCGTCCAACGGGGCGTCCGGGCCCCGCTCCAGGAACACCTCGCAGGCGGCGTCCAGGATCCTGCGCCGGCTGCGTTCCGCGTCGGCCCTCATCCACAACTCCCTAACCGGAGAAAATCTCTCCCCCTATGCTAGCGTCACCAGAAGCGGAGAAAAACTCTCCGCCTCTCTCGGAGGAGCACCACCATGCCGACCAGCCTCACCATCCGCACCGAGATCGACGGCACCCCCCACCCCCGCGAGGCCGTCCTCGCCTGGGAACTCGACCGCGCCCGCGCCGCCCTGCACCTCCTCAAGCAGCGCCTCGGCGACACCCGCACCCGCGAACTCCTCACCCCCGACACCACCGCCGCCGACACCGCCCTGACCACCTGGGCCCAGGCCTCCGCCGGCCACTGGCGCACCGCCGTCACCGAACTCACCGCCACCGGCATCGACGCCCGGACCTTCCTCACCTGGTGGCAGACCCGCCTCCACTCCGGCGACCGCACCGCCCTCCTCGCCGCCAACCCCGAGCACTACCTCGCCGACTCCACCGGCGACCGGGTCGAGATCATCGAAACCCTCGGCACCACCCCGACCCGCTTCTTCCTCCACTTCCACGACACCCCCGGCAACGCCACCTTCCCCGTCCGCATCGGCGGCACCGGCACCCTCGCCGACGGCACCGAAGTCCTCCACGTCATGCACGAGTTCGCCGACACCCCCGACGGCCTCCGCATCCGCCTCACCGTCCAGTTCCCCGAAGCCGCCCCCGACCTCCTCCCCACCGGCCACCAGTGGCACTTCGCCTGCGAGTTCACCAACTGGCTCCAAGCCGCCCACGCCGCCTGACACCCCCGCACCCCCACCCCCAGCGGGCGCGCCCACCCACTCCCGCACCAGGGCCCCCTCCACCACCCCCACCCACCCGCCCCTCCCCTCTAGCGAGAGGGACGCGCTGCGGGAGGGGGTGGCGCAGGGGGTGGCCGCGGAGAGGGGCGTGACGGGTGATTTTCAGACTGCCAACGGTCTGAACGCC
>NZ_JBHJSJ010000041.1:0-74398 GCF_042268845.1 Kitasatospora sp. NPDC056273
GCCCGCCGCCGGGGGGGGGCGCCCCCCCCGGCCGGGGGGGGCGGGGCCCCCACGTTTCCGGGCCGGCCGGGCCGGAGGCGCGTCCGGGGTGCGCCTACCGGTCCGGCCGGAGCCGGCCGGGCGGCCGGTTGGCACGGGGGAGCCGACCGGCCACCCGGGGTCTTCGGGTGGTACTGCTTCCTGCGGGTGGTGCGGTACTTCGGGTGGTGCTGTTCCGGGTGGGCGGCGAGCCCGGGGGGAGTCGCTCGCCGCCCACCCGGAGTCCTGGGGGGGTGCCTCCCGGCCTACTGCTCGTTCCCGGGCCGGGCGGACCTGCTCGGGCGGACGTCCGACGGGGGGACGGCGCCCGGTGGCGGGGGCACGGTCACGCCGGGCTTGCCCGGTCTGGTCCCGCTGCCGCCGCCGTCCTCGCCGTTGCCGCCGCTGTTGGCGTTGCCACGGCCTCCGTTGGCATTGCCGTTGGCGTTGCCGTCGGCATTGCCTCCGTTGCCACCGCTGTTGGCGTTGCCGTTGGCGTTGCCGTTGCCACCGCTGTTGGCGCTGCCGTTCCCCTTGCCGGTGCCGCCGCGGCCGGGGTCGCCCGTCGGGGTGCCGGCGCCCTGGTGGTCGCCGTCCTCGTCGTCGAGCGCGGCCTCGCAGTAGTCCGCCACCCGGTCCGCGCCGCCGGCCGCCGTGACCAGCGGGCCGTACAGCGGATCGCCGACCAGCCGGGCCGGGCGGTCGCCCTTGGCCGTACGGTCGGTGAAGCCGGTGCAGAGGCCGAGCAGTGCGGGCGGGACGGCCGAACGGCCGCCGCGCCTCTCGGCGGAGGGGGTGCCGGGCGTCGCGGGGTCGGACGGGACGACCGCCTGCGGTCCGGCGGAGGCACTTCCGGACGGACGGGCGGAGCCGGACGCCACGGCACCGTACGGGGCCGCACCCGCGGACGGTCCGGCCGCGGGCGAGCCCGCCGCGGGACCGGTGGCCGCGTCCTGGCCGGCGAGCGTGTGCTCCGGCGCGGACGGGCCACCGCCCAGGGCGGACGGCAGGTTGCCGGTGCCGGCGGCGACGGCGACACCGCACAGCGCGGTGGCGCCGAGCACGACGGCGGTGGCCTTCGTGCTGAAGGCCCTGGCCAGCGCGGCGGTTGCCATCGATCGTCTCCGGACGGGGGTCACTGTCGGGTCGGGCGTGAGACTCGCCTCCCGGAACGCGGCCAGGGCGGCCTCCTCCCCGGCCAGTTCGCCGGCCGTCGCGGGGGCGGCGGCCGCGGCGAGCACCCGGGCGAGCTGCCCGGGACCGCCGTCCGGTCCGGTGAGCGAGGCGTCCTGCCCGGCCGACGGGCCGCCCACGGCACCACCGAGCAGCTGCTCGGCGGCATCACGGTCGATCCGACGGGATCGGTTGGTGCTCATCTCATGTCCTTCAGCGTCGCGGCCCGGCGTTCTGTCACACCCTGCGGAGAACTTTTTTTCGCGGCTTTCCCCGCGGGTCGCCCGGCGGCCTCGCCCGCGCCCACTCCGGCCGCCGCCGTGTCCGTCGTTCCGTCCACCGTTCCCTCGGCCGTTCCGGCTCCGGCGCCGCCCGTCACCCCGCCGCCCCGGGCCGCCACCTCGCCGCTCCGGGCCGCCGGGATGCCGCCCCCGGACGCGAGCGGCTCGACCAGCTTGGCCAGCCGCCGCAGCCCCCGGTGCGCGGCCATCCGGACGCTGCCGGCCCGCTTGCCGAGCACCCGGGCGGCGCTCTCCGCGTCCAGCTCCATGACCACCCGCAGCAGCACGGCCTCGGCCTGGTCGCGCGGCAGCCGGGAGATCAGGGCCAGCGCGTCGGCGGTGCCGACCGTGGCCAGCGCCGCCCGCGCCGTGTCGTCCCCCGCCGCCAGCTCGACCAGCTGCTCGAAGGGCAGGTCGGCGACCGGACGGCGGCGCCGGGCGCGCAGGTGGTCGAGGGCGCGGTGGCGGGCGATGGTGGCGGCCCAGCCGCGGAAGCCGTCCCCGTCCCCGGAGAAGCCGCGCAGGTCGCGGGCGATCTGCAGCCAGGCCTCGGAGGCGATGTCCTCGGCGTCCTGGGCACCCTCCGGCCGACCGCCGACCAGCACCCGCAGGTAGCGCAGCAGGCCCGGCTGGACAGTCCGGAACAGCAGCCGGAACGCCTCCTCGTCCCCGCCCTGCGCGGCCCGCACCGCCTCCGTCAGATCGGGGGGAGCGGCGGCCGCCGGGCCCGGTGGCAGGCCGGCGGGTGGTACTGGTCCGGACCGGCCGACGGGGCCGTCGGTGCCCGCTCCGGGGCGCTCTGCACTCTGCACCCGCCACATGATGCGCCATTCGGGCGAACACTTCGGCTCCGGCCGAAGGACCGGTCCGGCCGGGGCCAAGGTCCCGAGGACTGCTGCCGTTCGCCCACGGCCCGACCGGGCCCGCCCGGCCTACGTTGTCGGTAGGCGAAGCAGTCCGGGCAGCCGACACCCCGGACGCCGGGTCCGCCGACGCACCCGGCCCGCCACCCCGGCCCCGCCGTGCCCGAGGGCGCACGCACGACCCGTGCGGGCCCCGGTCGCACGCCCCTCCCCGGCGGTACGAGCCGTCGCGCCGGGGACCGCCACCGGCCGGCCCGGCAGGGGCGGGGAGCCGGCACCGCCGACGCCCTCCACCGGCAGCCCGACCAGCAGGGAAAGACCGCGATGACGACCGCCCACGAGCTCCGCGAGCTCCACGCGAAGGGCCTGCGCGAGCACCTCGCCCCCGCCCTGCGCGCCCTGGGCCTCACCGGGTGGCGCCGGACCTTCAGCCTGCCGGACGAGACCCACTGGCTGCTGCTCGGCCTGGTCGAGCGCCCCACCGCCGACCGGGTGCCCTTCACCTTCGACCTCAGCGTCGTCCGCCGCACCGACTGGACCGTCGCGGACCTCCCCGGCCACCGGCCCGACCCGCGCACCCGGTACGGCTTCGAGACCTGGCGGGCCAGGATCGGCGAGGTGCTGCCGGTCGGCGAGGACGTCTGGTGGGAGGTGCTGCCCGGGCCGCGCTGGCAGCTCCCGCTGGACGACGCCGTCGCCGCCGTCCGCCACTACGGCCTGCCCGAACTGCGGCGCCGGGCCGAGGCGGACCGCGCTCCCACCGGCGAGACGTACCTCCTCCCCGCCGAGCTGGAGACGGTCAACGCCGCGCTGGAAGCCGCCTCGGTGGCCCGGGTGCGGCGCGCCGAGCTGGCCGACAAGGCCCTGCTGCTGACCGGCGCCTGGACCCGGGGCGACGGCGTCGCCCGGACCGTCCTGGCGGGCGTCGCGCGGGGCTTCCTGTCCGCCGGGGACGAACGCTTCCGCACCGTCCGCTGCCTGGACACCCTGGGCCGCGAGCTGTGGACCTTCCCCGCCGAGGACTAGGGCCGCCCGGGAGCGGAAAGCCGCAGGTCGGAGGCGGTGTCACGGCGCTCACCATGACAACTGTCACGCGGATGACGCAACGGACGGCACTGCTCTGACGGAGGGTCGGACGGAAAGACTGGAGGCACGACGCGGGCAGCGGCCCGCGGCCACCAGCCGGGGAGGAACCCACCGTGAGCCAGACCGTCAGTGCCGCCGCCGTCACCAGCACCGTCGCCGCCCCGATCGCCGCCGTCACCGGCACCGCCGCCACCGGCGCCGCCCACGCCAAGGCCCCCAACCCGCTGGTCTCCGGGCTCCGCCCGCTCGCCCTCGACGTGGTCGCCCCGCTGGCCGGCTACTACCTGCTGCACTCGGCCCTCGGCCTGAGCGAGTTCGCCGCGTTGGCCTGGAGCACGGCCTTCCCGGCCGCCCGGACCGTCCTCGGCCTGCTGTCCGAGCGCAGGCTCAACCTGTGGGCCTCCCTGATGCTGGCCGTCAACCTGGCGGGCCTGGCGCTGACCTTCGTCACCGGCGACGCCCGGATGATGATCGCCAAGGACGGCGGGCTGAGCGGCACCGTGGCGGTGGCGATCCTGGTCTCCGCGCTGATCGGCCGGCCGGTGATGACCCCGATGCTGATGCCCTTCGTCACCAAGGGCCGACGGGAGCGTGCCGCCGCCTGGCAGCGCCTGGTCGAGGGCCGGGCGGCCGGGTCGCGGGCCTTCCACCGCCACGAGCGCCTGTTCTCGGCCATCTGGGGCACCGCGCTGCTGGCCGAGTGCGCGGCCCGGGTGGTCGGCGCCTTCACCCTGCCGGTGTCGACCATGGCCTGGCTGTCCACCGTCTTCCTGATCGGCGCGATCGTGGGCGGTTCGATGCTCGGTCAGATCGCGGTCGAGCCGATGGAGCGGCTGGTCGGCGCCGAGGCCGAGGCCCCGACCGCCGTCTGAGCGGGCGGCCACCCCTCCCGTCTCCTTCTCTGAACAGCCGGTTCCGAGGACTCGAACAGCGAGGAACCATCCGGATCTCCCGGGAGTCGTTCATAACGAGGGGGTAACGGGACCCCCGACGAGGAAACGGGGAGCCCCATGAACCGGACGACGCACGCGCCGAGCAGTACCGAGGACCGCACGCTCGTCTGGGACGGCTGCCTGAACGTCCGCGACCTGGGCGGACTGCCCACCGCCTCCGGCCGGCTCACCGCCCGGGGCGCGATAGTCCGGGCGGACAACCTGGACCGCCTCACCGCCGAGGGCTGGGACGCCCTCCTCGACCACGGTGTCCGCACCGTGGTCGACCTGCGCGACGCCGAGGAGTACAAGCCGCTCCTCCCGCTCCCCGACGACGTCGAGCTGATCCGCGTCCCGCTGGACGAGCTGGCCGGCCCCGCCTGGTGGGAGGCCCACGGACAGCTGGACGGCACCCCGCTCGCGCTCCGCCCGTACCTGGACCACTGCCCGCACGCCGCCGCCGCGCTGGTCTCCGCGATCGCCGGCGCCCGCCCCGGCGGCGTGGTCGTGCACTGCGGCGCCGGCCGTGACCGCACCGGCCTGGCCGCCCTGCTGCTGCTCGCCCTGGCCGGGGTCGACCGGGACGCGATCGCTGGGGACTACCTGCTGAGCGGCCCCAACATCCGCCCGCTGTACGGGATGCTGGGCCTGCCGGACCCGTTCCGCCGGATCGACGCGGCGCTCGCCGAGGCCGGGACCACCGCCGAGGCCGCGCTGGCGGCGGCGCTCGACGGGTTCGACCCGGACGGCTACCTGCTCGCGGCGGGTGTCGCGCCCGAGCGGATCGCCGCCGTCCGACAGCGACTGCTGCCGGACGCCTGAGGACGCCGGAACACCACTCGCGAATAGCGTCAACCAATGGTTGACGATCCCCGGATCGACAACCTACGGTTGACGCATGGAGAATCCCGTTGTTCCCAACAGCACTCCGCTGCGCCTCGACGACCTGATCGCCGCGATCAAGAAGGTCCACCCCGACGCGCTCGACCAGCTCTCCGACGCGGTCATCGCCGCCGATCACCTCGGCGACCTCGCCGACCACCTCATCGGCCACTTCGTCGACCAGGCCCGCCGCTCCGGCGCGTCCTGGACCGACATCGGCCGCAGCATGGGCGTCAGCAAGCAGGCCGCCCAGAAGCGCTTCGTCCCCAAGGACCCGGGCACCCCCAACGACCTCGACCCCAGCCAGGGCTTCAGCCGGTTCACCCCCCGGGCCCGCAAGGTCGTGGTGGCCTCACAGGAGGAGGCCCGCAAGGCGGGCAACCCCGAGATCACCACGGAGCACCTGCTGCTCGGCCTGATCACCGAGCCCGAGGGCATCGGCGCGAAGGCGCTCGCCGCCCAGGGCGTCACCCCGGAGGCCCTGCGGGCGGTGGCCGGCGCCGCCCTGCCGGCCGCCGCCGACGAACTGCCCGCGCTGATCCCGTTCGACGCCGAGAGCAAGAAGGCGCTGGAACTGACCTTCCGCGAGGCGCTCAAGCTCGGGCACAACTACGTCGGCACCGAGCACATCCTGCTCGCGCTGCTGGAGCAGGAGAACGGCCAGGGCGTGCTGGCCGGGCTGAAGGTCGACAAGTCGGAGGCGGAGACCTTCGTCGCGGAGGCGATCGCCGCCGTCATCGCCGCCCGGAACACGGAGTCCGATCCTCAGCAGTGAGCCGCCGGAGCCCTGCGCCGGACGGAACTCCCGCCCGGCGCAGGGCACTTCCGCCCAGCACCCGGCTCGGACCCCGGCGCAGAACCCGGCGCGGAACCCGGGTCGGCAGTCGGATCAGAAGCCGGAGACGTGGGTGGTGACGATACGGACCCGACCGTCGGCCGCCGCCTCCAGCGCCGCCCGCAGCCGGGCCGAACGGGCCGGGCCGAGCAGGTCCAGCGCCTCCTCGACGGCGGCCCAGCGGTAGTCGTCCAGCTCACCGGCCGGGACGGTCACGGGGGTGCCGTCCGGGACGGTGCCGAAGTCGAACATGAAGTGCTGGGCGGGGTGGTCGAGTTCGGCCGAGGCGTGGGTCCAGGAGATGGCCAGCAGGTCGCCCGCCGCCTGGACGATCCCGGTCTCCTCCTCCAGCTCCCGCACGGCGCACTCGACCGGGCCCTCGCCGAGGTCGATCGTGCCGCCCGGGAACTGCCAGTGCTCGCGGTACCCGGCCTTCACGATCAGGATCCGGCCGGACTCGTCCCGCAGCAGGCAGCCCGCCGCCGCGTAGATCCGGGGCAGGGACGCCAGCCATTCCTCACGGGACTTCAAGGGCTCAGCCGTCACGGTGCTTCTCCTGGGGCAGGGCGGTTCGGTCGTCCCACTCTGCCACCGGACGCCGGACCCGAGCGGCGGATTCGCCCCCGGACCGATGAGTCGGCGGCGCCGCGACGGTCCAACCCGCATGAGGACCACACCGTACGACGCCGTACTGACCTGTGACCTGGGCGCGCTGACCGCCCCCGACCTCGCCCTCGTCGACGCCCTCGCCCGGCTCCGGCTGGCCGCCGCCCGGCACCGGGTGGGCGTGGTGCTGCTGAACGCGAGCGGCCCGCTGCGGGAGCTGCTCGTGTTCAGCGGGCTCGCGGCACTGTTCCCAGGGCCGGACGGTCCACTGACCGACGATCCGCTGAACGGCACCCCGATCGACGACAACCCGATGGGCGACGACCCGCTGGGCGACGACCCGCTGAACGACGCGGCCCTGGTGGAGCTACTCGGCCGCCAGCCGGGGCGGGAGGCCGAAGAGCGGGAAGAGCGCCTCGGTGTCCAGGAAGTTGGTGACCCCGGTGATCCGGCCCCCTGACACCTCCAGCGTGATCAGCGACCACGGTTCGTACCCGCCCGCCGGGCTCGGCCGGTACTGGCCGAAGGCCCGGGCGCCGTTGGCCGTCACCGGGAGCAGCCGGGAACCGCGGCAGCCGTGCCCGGGGCCCAGCATCCAGTCGCGGATCTCCTCCTGCCCGCGCAGCCACATCGAGAACGGCGGCATGTTGAGCGTGACGTCCTCGTGCAGCAGCGCGGCGAGGCCGTCCATGTCGTACGCCTCGAAGGCGCGGACGTAGCGGTCCAGCAGCGCGCGGTGGTCCTCGTCCAGCGCGGGGGCCGGCCGGACCGCCGGGGCGTCGGTGGCGAGCACCGCCCGGGCGCGCTGGAGCGCGCTGTTGACCGAGGCCACCGTGACGCCGAGCAGTTCGGCCACCTCGGCGGCCTTCCAGCCGAGCACCTCGCGCAGGATCAGCACCGCCCGCTGCCGGGGCGCGAGCCGCTGGAGCACGGCGACGAAGGCCAGCTTCACCGACTCCCGCTGGGCGGCCACCTCGGCCGGATCCCCCGTCTCGGGCAGCACCCGGCCGTCCGGCGCCGGGCCGATCCACGTCACCTCGGGCAGCTGGGTGCCGTGCGCGGCGGCCACCGTGACCGGGCCGGCCAGGTCCATCGGCCGGGCCCGGCCGTTGCGGCCGTTCAGCGCGTCCAGGCAGACGTTGGTGGCTATTCGGTACAGCCAGGAGCGCAGCGCGGCCCGCCCCTCGAAGCCCCGGTGCCCGCGCCAGGCGCGGACCATGGTCTCCTGCACCGCGTCCTCGGCCTCGAAGACCGAGCCGAGCATGCGGTAGCAGTAGCCGGTCAGCTCGGTGCGGTACCGCTCCAGTTGGAGCTCGACCGGCTCCTCCGTGATCACGTCGGCCATCGTGCGCCCGCCCCCGTCGTCCTGCCGTGTGCCCTGGTGAACGCGACGAACGTAGCGCACCCCACTGACAGCGGCGCTCGCGACCGGGTTCGGCCGCTCCGGCCGCCCGGGAGCGGCGGGGCTCAGTGCTGCCCGTACGCCTGGCCGGAGCCGAAACCGGTGGTCACCAGCTTCCACAGGGTGGGGAACTCCTCGCCGGTGATGCCGGTCGGATTGAGCCCGATGACCACGCTGCGGGAGAAGTCGCGGGTGGCGAAGACGCCGGTGGTGTAGCCGGGCCGGGAGCCGTTCTTGCCCCAGACCTCGGTGCCGTTCGGCAGGACGGTGCGCAGCAGGCCGGCCGTGCTGTAGCAGGCGTGCCCGGCGGTCGGGCCGATCTCGCAGTTCTTGTTGTGGTCGTTCGGCAGCTCCGGGACGGCGAACACCTCGGCCTGCTGGGCGGGCCGCAGCAGCCGGCCGCGGTAGAGCGCCTCGAAGAACCGCTCCAGGTCGGCGGCGGAGGAGATCATGCCGCCCTCGGCCCACGGGTACGGGCTCTGCTCGGTGACGTCCACCCGGGCGGTGCTGCCGTCGGCGTTCCGGACGTCCACGTAGCCGGTGGCGTGCGGGCCGCGGATGGTCAGGTCGTCGGCGGCCGGGACGTAGGTGGCGTGCAGGCCGAGCGGGCCGGTGATGCGCCGCCGCACCTGGTCGGCGTAGTCGTCTCCGGTGACCTTCTCGATCACCAGCGCGGCGACGAAGTAGTTGTTGCCGTTGTACTGCTGGGCGGCGCCGGGCTCGAAGCTCCTCGGCTGGGTGAGCATGTCCGCCACCACCTGCTGCGGGCTGTAGGAGACCGCCTTGTGCGCGGCGAACCACGCCGTGCTGCCGTCCCCGGAGGTCATCCCGCCGCCCCCGGGCAGGCCGCTGGTGTGGTTGAGCAACTGCCGTACGGTGACCGGCGGGTAGCCGGCCGGCAGCAGTCCGGGCAGGTACTGCTGGACGGTGCCGTCCAGGTCGACCCTGCCCTCGCCGGCGAGCTGGAGCAGCACCGTCGCGGTGAACACCTTGGTGACGCTGCCGATCCGGAACCGGGCGTTCGCCGGCACGTCCTCCCCCGAGGTGCCGCGCCACCGGGCGTCCTGGCCGCCGACCCGGACCAGCGCGCCGGTGACGCCGGCGGGCAGCGAGTGGAGGGTCTCGGCGAGCGACTCCCGGTCCAGCGGACCGGGGCGGGCCTTGGCGGAGGCGGTGGTGTCGACGGCACTCGGGGAGGTGGCCGGGGAGGCGGCCGCGGCCAGGGCCGGGGTCGCGGCGCCGATCGTGGCGACGCCGACGGTGGCGGCGGCGAGCAGCGCTCCGGTCGCCACGAGGACGGACCAACGACCGGTACGGGCAGGGCTGTTCATGGGGAGTCTCTCCAACGGAGGCTTGCCCGGCGGGAGTCGGGCCGCCCTGGTCGGTGGCCCGCCCGGCCGGCGGTGGCTCGGGCACTCGGACAGGAGAGAGTCTTCGGGACGGCCTCGGGCCGCGGCATCCGGGAACGGCCCCGAACCTTCCCCGAGCACATCCCTGACCACGCGTCAGGGATCAAGGGATCGCGGGTCGGGGGCGGGCGTCGGGGAATCACGCGGCGGGGGCGGGCGGCCGCGATCCGGCCACCCGCCCCCGCACGCGTCGCGACTCAGTGGGCGGAGTGCTTCTCCGCGCCACGGTGCCGGTGCCCCTTGAGCTCGGCGTGCATCGCCGGGGCCGCGTGCGCCGTCGCGCCTGCCGCGTCCCGGCCGCCGTGCCGGAAGGCCTCGCCGACGCCGTACCCGGCGGCGGCGTAGGACATCGAGCCGGCGCTCGGCTCCGGCGCGAGCCTGGTGGGCGGGCTCGCCATGCCCCGGCGCTCCAGCAGGTCCTGGGTGCCCTGGCGGAGCTTGGCGGTGCTGCCGGGCGTTCGCTTGGTCATCGTCGGCCTCCCTTCGTCGGCCTCCGGGCCGGACGGATGCCGGCCGGAGGGGCCGCACGGGCGTTATGTCCGGATTTTATCCGGCGTGCGGGCCCGTGCCACCACGGAGAAGCCGACCTGCCGCTACGGGGGGGGTGGGCGCCGTACGCGCGGGGGCAGGCGGAGGCGCCGCACGGGGCCGGCCGCCTCAGCCCATGACCTCGTGGACGAAGCACCAGCGCCAGTCCTCCCCCGGCTCGTACGAGCGGATCACCGGGTGGGAGGAGTTGTGGAAGTGCGCGGTCGCGTGCCGCTGCGGCGAGAAGTCGCAGCAGCCGATGTGACCGCAGTCCAGGCAGATCCGCAGGTGCACCCAGTCCCGGCGGCCCTGCGCCAGGCAGTCGGCGCAACCGTCGGCGGGCGGCCGGGGCTCGATGTCCTGAGGAGCCAGAGCGAGGTCTTCGCAGGCGCTCATGACTGAAAGGCTATGCCGCCCCGGCGCGGATCGCCCGCTCAGGGCGCTTCCGCCCCCTCGGCGGCCGCCCCGTCCGCTCCCGCACCCTCGTTCACCGCTCCCGCGCCCCCGGCCGCCGCCCCCGGAGCCGTCCAACTCGCCAACAGGGCCAGCTTCTGGGCGGTGGGCGAGTCCGCCGGGGCGGTGTAGACGACCAGCAGCTGCTCCGGCGAGCCGTTGACGCCGAGGGTCTCGTAGCCGAAGTCGAGTCCGCCGACCAGCGGGTGGTTCACCTGCTTGACCCCGTGGGTCTTCTCCCGCACCAGGTGGTCCGCCCAGAGCCGGACGAACTCCGCGCTGCGCAGCGACAGTTCGCCCACCAGGGCGGCCAGCTCCGGGTCCTCCGGGTGCAGTCCGGCGTCCCGGCGCAGGAAGGCGACGGTCTCGGCGGCGACCGCGTCCCACTGTCCGTAGTACTCCCGGGCGGACGGGTCGAGGAAGGCGTGCCGGGCCTGGTTGGGCAGGCCGTCCGGGCCGGCGTCGGAACGCGTGGAGAAACCGTTCACCGCGTCGCCCAGCGCGTTCCAGGCCAGCACGTCCATCCGGCGGCCCAGCACGAAGGCCGGCACCCCGGTCATCAGGTCCAGCAGCAGCCGCGTCCCCGGCCGGACCCGCTGCCGCCCCCGCACCCGGGCGGCGGAGGCGGCCGGCGCCTTGGGCGGACGGACCAGCGAGCGCAGGTGCGCGGCCTCCACCCCGTCCAGCCGCAGCACCCGGGCCACCGCGTCCAGCACGGCGTCCGAGGCGCTGCCGCCCCGGCCCTGCTCCAGCCGGACGTAGTAGTCGACGCTGACGCCCGCGAGCTGCGCCACCTCCTCCCGGCGCAGGCCCCGCACCCGGCGGCGGCCGTGCGAGGGCAGGCCCACCTCCTCCGGCAGGATCCGGGCCCGGCGCGAGCGGAGGAAGTCCCCCAGGGTGTTCTCCATGCCGGGCAGGGTAGCCGCGGAGGGGCGTCCCGAGGGTGGCTCTGGCTTTCCCAGGCTCCCCGGTCCCGGGAAGGCCCGTCCCGGGTAGGCCCGTCCCAGGACGGCGGTGCCCGGGAGGAACGCACCCCTGGGTAGCCGGTCGCGGCCCGCGCAGAGTGATCGGCGTCAGCCCGGCCGAACCCTCTGGAGCCCCCGATGAGCCACCCGTCCCTCGCCGCCCGCACCGCCGTCGTCACCGGGGCCGCCAGCGGCATGGGCGCCGCCACCGCCCGGCTGCTCGCCGCCTCCGGCGCCCGGGTCGCCCTGCTCGCCCGCCGCACCGAGCGGCTGGACTCCCTCGCCGAGGGGATCGCCGCCGCGGGCGGGCAGGCCCTCGCCGTCACCGCCGACGTCACCGACCAGGCCTCGGTGGACGCCGCCGCGAAGGCCGTCCACGACGCCTACGGCCCGGTCGACCTGGTGGTCAACAACGCCGGGGTGATGCTGCCCAACCCGCTCGCCGACGGCCGGATCGACGAGTGGACCCGCATGGTGGACACCAACCTCACCGGCGCGCTGCGGATCGTCCGCGCCTTCGGCTCCGACCTCACCGCGGCCGCCGCCGAGGGCCGCACCGCCGACCTGGTCAACGTCTCCTCGATCGCCTCGCACGTGGTCTTCCCCGACTACGCGGTGTACGGGGCCACCAAGGCCGCGCTCACCCAGCTGTCCGCCGCCCTGCGCAGCGAGTTCGGCCCGCGCGACGTCCGGGTCAGCGCGATCGAGCCCGGACTGACCGACACCGAACTCGCCGGGCACATCGACAACCCGGTGCTGCGCGAACAGCTCGGCGGCATGTTCGACGCCATCCCGGCCCTCGCGGCCGAGGACGTCGCCGACCTCATCGCGTACACCGTCAGCCGCCCCCGGCACGTCAACCTGCGCCACCTGGTCGTCCTGCCGACCCGCCAGGCCTAAGGCCCCGTCGTACCGGCACTGCGCAATCCCCACTCCTCGCCCACGGGTGGCATGGGAGCATGCCATCCGTGGCGATCGTGACGGGGAGAACGGACGGCGACACCGGCGGGGGCGACCCGGGCGGTGCGCCCGCGCGGCGGAAACGCGGCAGCGGTGACAGCGCCCGCGACGACGAACGGACCGGCGCACCGGCCGACGGCGGCGACGAACGGACCGGGGTACCGGCCGACGGCGGCACCGGAACGGCCACCGCCCGGATACCCGAGCAAACCGGCTCCGGACCCGGCCGGTTCCGGGCCCGCCCACTGCCCGCCACCGACCGGGTCCGGCAGCCCGTCGCCCTGATCCGGCTGATCGGCGGCCTGTTCGCCATCGCCCTCACCCTGCTGCTCGCCGACTACGCCCGCGCCACCACCGGCGGCATCGCCGCCGACGTCGCCGAGGCGGCCGCGCTGGTGCCGCGCCCGCTGGCGAGCCTGGCCGGCGGGCTCACCACCGCCGCCGTCCTGCTGCTCCCGGTGGGCCTCGCCGTCCGCCGGCTGCTGGGCCCCGACCGGCGGCGCGCCGTCCAGCAGGTCTCCGACGGACTGCTCGCCGCCGTCCTCGCGTACGGCGCCACCCTCGGCCTGGACCTGTGGGCCGACGACCTCGCCCCGCTCTCGCTGCTCACCGCGCTCACCCACGCGCTGCCCGACGGCGGACTCGGGCACACCGAGCCCGTCTACGGCTACCTCGCGCCGGTCCTCGCCTTCATGACCGCCTCCGGCAGCCGGGAACGCCGCCTGCCCTGGACCGTCCTCGCCCTCTCCGGCCTCGCCGGACTGACCGGCGGGTACGCCACCCCCACCGCGCTCCTGCTCGGGCTGCTGATCGGCTGGACCGGCGCCCACGGCACCCTGTACGCGGTCGGCACCCCCGACCCCTGCCCCCGGCCCGGCGAGGTCCTGCGCGCCCTGCGCGACAGCGGCCTGCGCCCGGTCGAGGCCCAGCCGGCCGGCCCCGACCGCTACCTGGTCCGCCAGGCCGACGACCGCCCCGACCTCGACGTCCAGCTCCTCGACCGGCAGGCCGTCACCGCCGCCGCCGTCCAGCGCGCCTGGCGCCGGCTGCGGCTGCGCACCGCCCCCGACCCGCGCGTCCTGCGCTCCCCCCGCACCGGGCTGGAACACGAGGCCCTGGTCGCGTACGCGGCCCTCGCGGCCGGCGTCCGCACCCGCCGCATCGCCGCCACCGCCGGCATCGGCCAGGACACCGCCCTCATCGCGTACGAGCGGCTGGCCGGGCGCACCCTGGACGAGCTCCCCGACGAGGAGATCACCGACGAGCTGCTCACCGACGCCTGGCGGCAGCTCGCCCTGCTCCAGCGCCGCGAGATCGCCCACCGCGCGCTCGTCCCCTCCTCCCTGCTGATCGACGACTCGGGCGCGGTGCACCTGGTCGACTTCGCCGACGGCGACATCGCCGCCACCGAACTCGTCCTCCACTGCGACCTCGCCCAGCTCCTCACCACCCTCGCCCTGCGCGCCGGCGCCGCCCGCTCCGTCCGTACGGCCACCGCCGTCCTCGGCCCCGACCCCGTCGGCGCCGCACTCCCCCTGCTCCAGCCCATCGCCCTCACCCACACCACCCGCCGCGCCCTCAAACAGCACGCGAAGCACACCGGCAACCGGGCCGCCGAGCCGTCGGGCGGTCCGGCCGGTGTCGACGTTGCGGCCGAAGCCGGCTCCCCCACCGGCGGCAACGGGCCCGTCGCCACCACCGCTTCCCCGGCGCCCCCGGAGGCCACCACCACCGAGCCGGCCCCCGAGCACCACACCCCCGCCCCCAGCGGCCTGCTCGACGAGATCCGCGCCGAGGTCCTGCGCACCCGCCCGCGGGTGGTGGGCCGACCGGTGCGGCTGGAGCGGCTGCGGCCGCGGACCCTGCTGGTCGTCGTCGGCGGGGTGGTGGCCGGCTGGCTGCTGATCCCGCAGCTGTTCGCGGCGGAGGACAACCCGGTCTCCGCGCTGGCGGACGCCGATCCCTGGTGGCTGCTGCTGGCGCTGGCCGCGGCGGCGGCCAGCCACGTCGCGGCGGCGATGGGCTTCGTGGGCTTCGTCCCGGAGCGGCTGGACTTCCGCAACGCGGTACTGGCGCAGGTGGCCGGGTCGTTCGTGAAGCTGGTGTCGCCCGGCGGCGTCGGCGGGATCGCGCTGAACACCCGCCTGTTGCAGCGGGCCGGGATCCCGACCGCGCAGGCGCTGTCCAGCGTCGGCGTCGGGAACCTGATCGGGCTGGTGCTGCACCTGTTGCAGCTCGGCGCCTTCGTCTACCTCCTGGACTTCGTCCCGGGCAGCTCCGAGCTGGACGCGCTGCCCGCGGTGGTCGGCGGGCTGGCGGGGGCGGCGGCGCTGCTCGCGGTGGTGTCGGCGATCCCGGCGGCCCGGCGGTGGCTGGCGACGCGGCTGCGGCCGCTGACGGCCGAGGTGGTGCCGCGCCTGCTGGACCTGCTGCGCAGCCCGTCCAAACTGGCGGTGGGGGTGACCGGGCAGCTGCTGGTGTCGATCTGCCTGATCACCTGCCTGTACTGCTGTGTCCGGGCGATCGGCCGGGAGCCGTCCTTCGCCGCGGTCGCGGTGGTGTTCCTGGTGGGCAACGCGGTGGGCAGCGCGGCGCCGACCCCGGGCGGGGCCGGTGCGGTGGACGGGATGCTGCTCACGCTGCTCCAGCAGACCACGTCGATGGAGCCGGGCGGCGAGCTGGCCGCGGTGGCGCTGTTCCGCCTGCTGACGCTGATCCTGCCGGTGCTGCCGGGCTGGGCGGCCCTGGCCTGGCTGCAACGACGCCGGGCCCTGTAGCCGCTCCGGGGCCCCTCTGCTCCCGCTCCGCTCCCTGGGACCCCGCTACTCCCGGTACTCCTCCTCGTCGTGCCGGACCGGCTGGGTCTGTTCCACGACGTCCGCGACGTTGGTCGCCGGGTCCGCGCCGACGGCCCGGCGTTCGGCCACCTCGTCGTACGTGTCGCCCTCGGGTGCCTGCTCGTCGGGCTCGACGGTCTCGGCGGTCTCGTCGATCAGGTATTCCTCGTGCTGTTCCTGCGGCATGGCATCCGTCCTCACTGTTCGGAGGCCTTCACGGGCGTTCGGAGGCCTTCACGGGCCCGGCTGGCGTACTCGCAGTATCCGCCGCCCGGCGCCGGGACGCGACGCGCCGACGACGCTCCGGCGTTGCCGGGACTCCGGCGGGCCCCCGGCCGACCGGCCTGATTGACCCACGAAACAGCACCGTGAATGACCCAGGGGACGGGTGCATTCCGCTCCTAGGGTCGTAGCCATGACGACGAACGAGAGCTCCCGGACCACCGAAGCCACCCGGACCGCCCGGACCGCCCGGACCACCGAGGCCCTCGCGGGCACCGCGCGCCTCGACTACGCCCGCACCGCCCCCAAGGTGTTCCGCGCGATGATCGCCCTGGACGCCGCCGCCCGCGAGGGCCTCGACCCGGCCCTGGTCGAGCTCGTCCAGATGCGCACCTCCCAGCTGAACGGCTGCGCGTACTGCCTGGACATGCACGCCAAGGACGCCCGCAAGGCCGGCGAGACCGACGAGCGGATCTACCTGCTGCCGGTCTGGCCGGACGCCCCCGCCGGGGTGTACACCGAGCGCGAGCGGGCCGCCCTGGCCCTGGCCGAGGAGGTCGCCCGGATCGACGGCGGCGTCTCGGACGCGGTGTACGCCCGGGCCGCCGCACACTTCGCGGAGGCCGAGCTGGCGCAGCTGATCTCGGTCTGCTTCACCATCAACGCCTGGAACCGCATCAACGTGGCCACCCGCAAGACCCCCGGCACCGCCTGACCGCGCCCACCGTCCGCGCCGCACGGCCGTCCGCACCGTCGTCCGCACCATCGTTCCCGAGCCGCGTCCCGGGCGACGGCGAGTGCACCGGCGGGAGCACCCGTCCCGGGCGGCGGCCGGAACGCCGTCCGGGCCACCGGGGGTACGATCGGTGCCGTACAAAGGGCTAACCCACACCCACCCGGTGGCCCCGAGGCCCATACGAACGACGGGGAAATCATGTCCGGCTCGCACTACTTCACCGGTGCACCCGAGGTCGCCAGCGACCGCCGGCCGATCACGGTCTCCCTGCCGGACCTCACCCTGGAACTGACCACCGACACCGGGGTGTTCTCCCGCACCCGGCTCGACCCGTGCACCCGGATCCTGCTGGAGCACGCCCCGCAGCCGCGGGTGCGCGGCCCGATCCTGGACATCGGCTGCGGCTACGGTCCGATCGCGCTGACCTGGGCGAGCCGCCGCAAGCGCCTCCCGGTCTGGGCGGTGGACGTCAACGAGCGCGCCCTGGAGCTGGTCCGGCTGAACGCCGAGGCGCTGGGGCTCGGCAACGTCCAGGCCTCCCTGCCCGACGACGTCCCCGAGGACGTCCGCTTCGCCACCATCTACTCCAACCCTCCGATCCGGATCGGCAAGGCCGCGCTGCGCCGCCTGCTCACGCACTGGCTCGACCGGCTGACCCCGGACGGCTCGGCGTTCCTGGTGGTGCAGAAGCACCTGGGCTCGGACTCGCTCCAGAAGTGGCTGAACGAGCAGGGCTACCCGACCAGTCGGGTCACGTCGGTCAACGGGTGCCGGATTCTGGAAGCGCGGCCCCGCCCCGAGGTGGGCGAGGGCTCCGAGAGTGGACGAGGTACGACGACGTGAAGCAGCTGCGCGGGACCGAACTGAAGCGTCTGCACCGCTCGTGGCGGCGCAGCAACGAGTTCCGGCTCGCGATGATCCTGGAGAACCTCCAGTCGCCGTTCAACGTCGGCTCGGTGGTCCGCACCGGCGCGGCGATGGGCGCCGAGAAGCTGTACCTGGTCGGGGACACCCCGTCGGTGCGCTCCTCCGGCGCGCAGAAGGCCGCGATGGGCACCGACAAGTACCTGAAGGTGGAGCACTTCCCGACCATCGCCGAGGCGGTCGCGGCGGCCAAGGCGGACGGCTTCAAGGTCGTCGGCCTGGAGCTGGCGGACGAGGCGGTGCCGATGTTCGCCGCCGAGCTGACCCCGGCGGTGGCCTTCATGCTCGGGCACGAGGACCGCGGGATCACCCCCGAGGCGCTGGCACTCTGCGACCAGGTCGTGTTCGTGCCGCAGCTGGGCCGGGTCGGCTCGCTGAACGTCTCGGCGGCCGCGACGGTGGCCTGCTACGAGGCGCGCCGGCAGGGCTACGCGATCAGCGGCACCCCGGACGGCGACCTCTCAGGTGACCTCGCGGGCGACCTCGGCGACGACGAGTAGTAGACGGCGCGCAGGAGACGACGAGAAGGAGACGACGGGCAGGCGGGCGACACCCCTGGGTGTGCCCCGAAGCCCGAGGGCAGCCCGGACCGTCCGCCGACGGCCCGGGCTCCCGTCTCCGGTCAGCCCTTGACGTTCCGTCGGGCTGCACCGACCAGGAACACCACCGCGAGCATGGCCGCGGACAGCGCCCCGACCAGCAGCGGCCCCGGACCGCCCGGGCTGCCGTTCACGCGCACGGCCCCCATGAAGTCGACGGCGGCGACGTGGTTGACGAGGACCCACCAGAGCGGCAGGTAGACCATCTGGAAGAGCCGGTGGCTCCGGCTCACCACCCCGAGCACCATGGCCAGCGACGGGACGAACAGCGCGCCTCCGAGCCAACTGGCCGTCCCCGCACCGTCGCCCGCCGCCAGCATGCGTATCAGCGGGGCGGCACCCGTCACCACGGTGAGCACCAGCCCGGACGCCCATTCGGCGAGCAGCCTGCGCCGGGCCGACGGGTAGGCCCCGAGCAGCACCTCCAGACCGTTCTCGACCTGCTGACTGCCGAGCCGGGACCAGATCAGGACCGGCCACAGCCACGCCAGGGGCAGGAGCAGGCCGGTGACGGCGTCCATTGGCAGCACGAACCCGGCCACCGTCAGCCCGGCGGCGACCAGCCACCACCAGCGGGAGACGCCCTGCACCAGGATCCGGGCCTCCCCCGCCAGCAGCCGCCCGAACGCCCCGGCCCGCCGCGCTTCGGCCCGCGGCAGGGCGGTCCGCTGCGGCTCGGCCCACTGCGGTTCGGTCCGTAGCCGGGTGTCCGGTACGGTCGGCCAGCGCGCCCCCGCCGTCTCCGTCCCCTCGGCCCCGGACGGCTCCCCGGCCACCACCTCCGCGACGGCCCCGGCCACGGCCCCGGCGGCAGCCGCACCCCCGGACGCACCGCCGGAGGCACGCGCCGGATCGAACCTGCCGAACCACAGGGCCGGCAGCAGCGCCAGGCCGATCGCCAGCAGCACCAGGGCCAGCCGCCCGAGGACGAACCCGGCGGACGGGTCGAAGCCGTCCCAGAGGAAGGTGCCCAGCGGCTTGTCGACCTTGGTCAGCCCGAGGCTGAACCCGCCGTCGCCGACCGACTCGTGCCGGGCCTCCAGCGCCGCGCCCATCGACCGCGCGACCTGGTGCACGCCGAGGCCGTCCAGCGGTGCGGAGGCCGACTGCCCGCCGAGCGCGAGCACCATGGCCAGCACGAACCAGACGACGTTCCCGAAGCCGCCCCGCAGCAGCGGCACCGTCTCGAACAGCAGCGCCGCCGCCGCGGTGAGCGCCATCAGGGGCAGCGCGAGCAGCAGGAACGGCACCACCAGGGCTATCGGGTCGACCGCGCGGTCCTCACCGCGGGCGAGCTGCATCAGCAACGCTGTGACGGCCAGCACGCCGACCATGGAGGCGAGCACCAGCAGGTTGCTCAGGAACTTGGCCAGGAGGTAGCGGGAGTTGCGCAGCGGGGTGGCGGCGAGGACCTGGCCGACCCCGCTCGCCTCGTCCCGCGCGATGCCGCTGCGCACCACGTAGAAGCCGCCGAAGGTGAGCCAGAGCGCACCGGCCAGGGCCGTGACCGCGCCGACGTAGGCGCTGTTGTAGATGCCCCGGTGGCCGCCCACGTCCATGATCGTCCAGTGGCCGCCGGCGTCCGGTACGGCCAGGTAGCCGAGCCCGACCGCGGCGAGCAGCGTCACCGCGTACACCGGCCGGCGCACCCGGTCCCGGAAGTCGCCGACCGCCAGCCTGGCCAACGCTGGCCCGACCCCCGACCCCGACCCCGACCCCGAAGCCGACCCGACCGCCGGACCCGTCACCGTCACCGTCGCCCTCATCGCCGCACCGCCCGCTGCTCGGTCCGGGCCGAGCCGCCCGGCCGGTGGATGACGCCCAGGTAGGCGTCCTCCAGATCGGGCACGACCCGGACCGCGTCGGGCCGCGGCGGCTCGGCGGCGAGCAGCCGCACCCGCACGCCGTTCCCGGTCCGCACCATCCGGCTGACCACGTGGCGGGCCTGGACCTCCAGGAGGTCCGCCGGTGCGACCACCGCCTCCCAGACCTGCCCGTCGATCTCCCGGAGCAGCTCGTCGGGCGCGCCCCGGCGCAGCAGCCGGCCGTGCGCGACCACGGCGATGTCGGAGGCCACCGACTCGACGTCGGAGACGATGTGGGTCGAGAGCATCACGACCCGCTCCGCCGCGAGTTCGCTGAGCAGGTTGCGGAAGCGCACCCGCTCCTCCGGGTCCAGGCCGGCGGTCGGCTCGTCGACCACGATCACCCTGGGGTCGGCCAGCAGGGCCTGCGCGATGCCGACCCGGCGGAGCATGCCGCCCGAGTAGGTGCCGAGCGGGCGCCTGACCGCCTCGGTCAGGTTGACCAGCTGGATCAGCTCGTCGATCCGGGCCCGGGCGGAACGGGCTCCGATCCCCTTGGCGGCCGCCAGGTAGGACAGGAACTCCCGCGAGGTCAGGTTCGGGTAGACCCCGAAGTCCTGTGGCAGGTAGCCGAGTTCACGGCGCAAGCGGTCCGGCTCGGCCACCACGTCGGCGCCCTGGTACCGGACCTGCCCGCCCGTGGGCCGGGTGACCGTCGCCACGATGCGCATCAGCGACGACTTCCCGGCGCCGTTCGGCCCCAACAGCCCGACCATTCCCGGCCCGAGGCGCATCGTGACGCCGTCGACGGCCCGCTTGCCGCCCTTGTAGACCTTGGTGACATCAACCAGTTCGAGCATGTTCCCCGTCCCTCCGCCAGGAGTCATCGCCTTCACCCCTTGAGCTCCGTCTCGCGCCCGTCCCGCAGGACCGCCACGCCCTTGGGCACCTCGACCCGGTACTTCGTGTCGCAGTTGGCGATCCCCGAGCACCCCGCCCGGAGGTCGAGGACCCCGTCCTTCAGCTCCCAGGAGGCCTTGGCGCTGCCGACCTTGCCGCTGGTCTCGAACCAGCGGGTGACCTTGACGTCCTTCCGGTCGACCGCGACGAGGTCGGCGGGGGCGCCGTGCGACACGACGTTCAGCTTCTGGGCGGCGAACTCGAAGGTCCTGTCCTCGGGCGCGGCGTCCATCGCGTCGGCGCAGCCGGCGAGCGACAGCAGCGCGGCCACCACGAGAACGACCGGCCCGTATCCGGTTCTCGTACGTCGGTCCACGTCGTCCTCCTTGCGGTCGGGGTCGGATGCGCCGCTCCGGGCGCGTTTCCTGGGGCACATGAGCACGCTCGTAAGCCTGGCCGGTCCACGGGCTTCTGCCATCTGCCGTTCGGCAGATATCCCGTATGACCAAAGGGGGAGTTTCTCCCACCGACAAGGCCTCCCCGCAGTCGTCAGAATGGCCTCACGGGCCGGCGCGACCGGGCCGCCCAACGGCACCACCGGGAGGGGATCGCGTCCGTGAACAGCACGATGCACAACGGGGAAGGCCCGGCGCCGAGCGAGGAGGGCACCACACCGAACAGGGCCACGGGCTTCTCGGTGTCCACCGGACTCACCGCCCTCCGGCGGTCCCTGACCCTCAGTCGGCTCTCCGCCCTCGCCCTCGTCCACTCCCTCGGCGTCACGTGCGCGATCTCCCTCGTCGGGCCGGGCCTCGGCCTGGTCCCCCGCGCCATGGCCGGGGTGCGCGACCTGGCCGACCGTCAGCGCGCCCTGGCCGCCGAGTGGTCCGACGTCCGGTTCCCCGGACCGCCCGGCCCGCTGCCGCCGGTGCCCGAGTGGGCCTCCGGCATCCTCGCCCGCTACCGCTGGATCACCCGCGACCCGCAGACCCGTCGGGAGTTCTGCTGGGTCTTCGCCGAGCCGTTCGTCGGCAGCCTGCTCGCCTTCCTGCCGGTCGCCGTCCTGCTCAACGGCCTCTGGGGCGTCTTCCTGGCCTTCTTCGGCGTCCAGCTGTCCACCGAGTGGGACGGCCTCTGGTACCAGTTCATCCCGATCGAGGGCACCGCCACCGCCGTCCTCGCCGGCGTCCTCGGACTGCTCCAATTCCCGCTCGCGCTCTGGCTCGCGCCCCGCACGGTCCGCCGGCACGCCCGCCACATCCGCTCGATGCTCGCCCCGGGCGAGCAGGAGCTGCTGGCCGGCCGGATCGCCCACCTGACCGCCACCCGCAGCACCGCCGTCGACACCCGGATGGCCGAGATCCGCCGGATCGAGCGCGACCTGCACGACGGCGCCCAGGCCCGACTGGTCGCGATGGGCATGACCCTGGACGCCGCCGAACACCTCCTGGAGACCGACCCGCAGGCCGTCCGCGCCCTGCTGGTCGAGGCCCGCCAGTCCTCCGCGAAGGCCCTGGAGGAGCTCCGCGACCTGGTCCGCGGCATCCACCCGCCGGTCCTCGCCGACCGCGGACTCACCGACGCGGTACGGGCGTTGGCCATGGTCTGCCCGGTCCCCACCGAGGTCTCGGCGGACCTCCCCGGCCGCCCCGAGATGCCCGTCGAGTCCGCCGCCTACTTCGCCGTCTCGGAGCTCCTCACCAACGTCGTCAAGCACTCCGACGCCGGCCGCGCCGGAATCGAACTCCGCTACGATCGCGGCGTACTGCGCATCACCGTCTCCGACAACGGGCGGGGCGGCGCGGACGCCCGCCGCGGCACCGGCCTGCGCGGCGTCGAACGGCGGCTCGCCACCTTCGACGGGGTCGTCGCCGTCAGCAGTCCCCCCGACGGTCCGACCACGGTGACCCTGGAGCTTCCGTGCGCATTGTCCTCGCCGAAGACCACTTCCTCCTCCGGGACGGCCTGATCCGCCTCCTCCAGGCCCACGGCCACGAGGTGGTGGCCGCCGTGGACAACGGCCCCGACCTCCTCCGGGCCCTCACCGAGCAGCGGCCGGACGTCTCGATCGTCGACGTCCGGCTGCCGCCGACCTTCACCGACGAGGGCCTGCGCGCCGCCCTCACCGCCCGCCGCACCACCCCCGACCTCCCCGTCCTGCTCCTCTCCCAGTACGTCGAACCCCTCTACGCCCGCGAACTCCTCGCCACCGGCGGCCACGCCGTCGGCTACCTGCTCAAGGACCGCGTCACCAACGGCACCCAGTTCCTCGACGCCATCCACCGCGTCGCCGCCGGCGGCACCGCCATGGACCCCCAGGTCGTCACCCAACTCCTGGTCCGCAAGGACCGCGACACCGCCCTCGCCACTCTCACCCCCCGCGAACGCGAAGTCCTCGAATCCCTCGCCCAGGGCCGCTCCAACACCGGCATCGCCCAATCCCTCTTCATCACCGAGAAGGCCGTCGCCAAGCACATCACCAACATCTTCACCAAGCTCGGCCTCCACCCCACCGACACCGCCAACCGCCGCATCCTGGCCGTCCTCACCTACCTCGACCAGTAACCCCGCCCGCCCGGGGCACGCAAAAAGGCCCAGGTCAGAAATTCCTGACCTGGGCCTTCACAGAGCCGCCTGCGGGATTCGAACCCGCGACCTACGCATTACGAGTGCGTTGCTCTGGCCAACTGAGCTAAGGCGGCACCGCTGCCGTGTGTGGCGGCAACGCGGGCCAGTCTACACAGGTTCGCGGGTGATCCGTACCCGGTATCCGGGGGCGGTGGTCAGGCGGAGGAGACGGCGAGTTTGGCGGCGAAGCCGGCGAAGAGGACGGCGACGCCGCTGGTGAGGGTGGCGGAGAGGCGCTTGCGGCGGGTGAAGGCGGTGGCGAGGGTGGTGCCCGCGAAGATGAGGAGGGAGAGGTAGAGGAAGCTGAAGGTCTGGAGGATGCCGCCGAGGAGGGCGAAGGAGAGGGCGGGCTCTCCGTAGGCGGGGTCGACGAACTGGGTGAAGAAGGAGAGCAGGAAGAGGATGGCCTTCGGGTTGAGGAGGCTGATCACCAGGGCCCGGCGGAAGGGGTTCTCGGTGGATTCGGGGGCGGGTTCGGCGGTGGGGTCGGCCGCGGCGCGGCGGTCGCGCCAGAGTTGGCGGGCGGCGCGGAGCATGCCGTAGCCGATCCAGAGCAGGTAGGCGGCGCCGCCGAACTTGACCACGGCGAAGACGGCCGGGTTGGCCTTGAGCAGGGAGGCCGCGCCCAGCGAGGTGAGGCTGATCAGGGTGAGGTCGCCGATGAAGACGCCGGCCGCGGCTCGGTAGCCGGTGCGGATGCCCTTGCGGGCCGCGACGGACAGCACGTACAGGGAGTTGGGGCCGGGCAGCAGGATGATGACGAGGGCGCCGAGGACGTACGTCGCCAGGTCGTTGACTCCGAGCACGATGAGCTCCGGTGCAGGGGAGGGCGGCAGGGGGCGCTCATCGTAACGTCGTACCGGCAGTCGGTTGAAGTGAGAACCACCTGTCGGTCTCCCGGCTCCGGGCACGCCCTACCGGTCGCAGCGCTTGCCCTGTTCCGGGGCCTCCCCGGTCAGCAGGAAGCGGTTCACCGCTCCGTCCACGCAGGTGCTGTGCCGGCCGTACGCGGTGTGGCCGTCGCCGTCGAAGGTGAGCAGGCGGCCGGACTCCAGCTGGTCGGCCAGCGACCGGGCCCAGGCGTACGGGGTGGCCGGGTCGCGGGTGGTGCCGATGACGACGATCGGGGCGGCGCCGGCGGCGCGGATGGTGTGCGCCGTACCGGTGGCCCGGACCGGCCAGTACGCGCAGGTCAGGGCCATCCAGGCCATGTCGCGCCCGAAGTGCGGCGAGACCCGCTCGAACTCCGGCACGGCCCGCTGGACGTCCTCCGGCCCGCGGAACGGGGCGGGCAGGTCGAGGCAGTTCACCGCGGTGTTGGCGAACATCAGGTTGGGGTACGAGCCGTCCGCCTCGCGCCCGTAGTAGTCGTCGGAGAGCTTCAGCAGACCGGTGCCGTCGCCCGCCTTGGCGTCGGCGAGCGCGGCGCGCAGCTTGGGCCAGAGGAAGTCGGCGTACATGGCCTGGATGACGCCGGTGGTCGCCTGGGACCCGGTGAGCCGGCGGCCGCCCTCGACGGTGGACAGCGCGGCGGCGCGGACGCCCTCCAACAGGGCGGTGAGCTGCTCGCCGACCTGCTGCTCGGTGCGGCCGAGCGGGCAGTCCTCTCGCGTGGCACAGTCCCGGGCGAAGGCGGCCCAGGCGGTCTCGAAGCCGCCCGCCTGGGTGCGGTTGCCGGTGGCGGAGTCGAGCGCCGGGTCCATCGCGCCGTCCAGCACCAGCCGTCCGGCCCGGCTCGGGAACAGCCCGGCGTAGGTGGCGCCGAGGAAGGTGCCGTAGGACTTGCCGACGTAGTTCAGCTTCTCGTCGCCGAGCAGGGCGCGCAGCACGTCCATGTCGCGGGCGCCCTCGACGGTGCCGAGGTGGCCGAGCGCCGCCCCGGCCTGCTTCCGGCAGCCCTCGGCGAACTCCTTGTCGGCCGCGATCAGCGCGTCGATCCCGTGCTGGTCGCCGGGGGTCAGGTCGACGGCGGTGTAGGCGTCCATCCGGTCACCGCTCAGGCAGCTGACGGGGCTACTGCGGCCCACCCCGCGCGGGTCGAGGCCGACCAGGTCGTACCGGGCGCGCACCCCGTGGTCGTACGTCCGGGCGGCGGCCTCCAGGTACTCGATCGCCGAGCCGCCGGGCCCGCCCGGGTTGAGCAGCAGGGAGCCGAGCCGCGCGCCCGGGGAGGCGGAGGGGGAGGCGGTTTCCGCCGCCGCGCGGGCGGCCGCCAGGGTGAGGTCGCCGTCCCCCGGGTGGTCGTAGTCCAGCGGCACCCGGAACGTGGTGCACTCGAACCCGCTGTCGCAGGGCTGCCAGGCCAGGTGTTGCGCGTAGTACGGCGCGAGCGCGGCCGGGACGGCGGCGGGCAGCGGCTCCAACGGGGTCGCCCCGGCGGCCCCGGCAGCCCCGGACGCCGCCTCGGCCGCCTGGGCGGAGGGCCTGCCGGAGCCGGCCGGGTCCGACGGGGACGCTCCCGGCGCCTCGGACGGGTCGGCGCCGCACCCGCCCGCCAGCAGCCCGGCGACGACCAGCGCCGCGGCCAGCGCCCGTGTCCGTGCCTGCGCCCGCGTCCGCGTCCGTGCCCACGCCCGTACCGGCGCCCGCCCGAAGGCCCTCATCCGCCACCACTCCGCAATCGACCAGCACGTGGAACAACCCGTGGAACAACCGGTGGAACAACCAGTGGAGCACCCCGGAGGAAACGCCGCTGCCCGGCACCCCTCCCCGGGGTACCGGGCAGCGTAGCGCCGCCGGACGGGCACTCAGGACGGCTTGGCCAGCGCCTCGGCCAGGAACTGCGCCGCCTGCCGGACCAGCCGCAGCCGCTCCCGGTCGGGGGTGAAGTCCTGCACGTTGTCCGAGATCCGCACGTCGGCCTTGGCCGCCGCTCCGGGACCGGCCTTCAGCGCGGACTGGAGCTTGCGGGCCGCGTCCAGCCCGGCGGAGTCGGCCTTGGCAGCGGCCAGCAGCAGCTTGGCGGAGCTGCCGGCCGGGGCCTCGGCGCCGGTCTGGGTGAGTGCGATGGCGTCGTAGCGGCCGGAGACCGCCGCGGCCGCGCCGTACAGGTCGGGCCGGGACAGTCCGGCGGCGGCCGCGCAGGGCGCGCCGCCGTCGACGCCGAAGGCGCCCCAGGAGGCCGGGCCGGGCGGCAGGGTGCGGAAGGAGGCCGCGATGGTGCCGCGCAGCGTCGCGTCGTCGGCGACGGCGGCCGGGGCGGCGGCGACCAGCTCGCAGGGGTGCGCGGTGCCGTTCGGCGCCTCGGGGGCGACCAGGATGAACGGGCGGGTCCTGCCGGTCTGGAGGGCCGAACCGATGCCCTCGAAGACGTCCGGGACCTCGGCGTCGGCGGTCTTCTGGGGCGCGGCCGCGTGCATCACGACGACCGGGAAGTGGGTGTTCGGCTCCTTGGCGTACTGCGGCGGGAGCCAGACCCGGACGTTGCGGGGGTGCCCGTCGGGGCCGAGCACGGCGGACTGGAGCAGCTCGCCGCCGCCGGGGTGGCCGACGCTGTCGAAGCGGCTGGCCACGGCGGGAGCCGCGGCGGGTCCGGCGGCTCCGACAGCTCCGGCCGCTCCGACGGCGGCAGGGGCGACCGGGGCGGCGCCGGCACCGGCACCGGCACCGGCAGCAGCGGCCGACTCGGCGGCCACCGGCGGCGCCGCCTGCTGCGGCCGGGCCGCCGTCCCCGCACCGCTCCCGCCGCCCGCCCCCGCACCCGACCCCGCACCCGCGCTCCCCGCGTCCACCACCGGCTCCGCCCGGTCCGGCGCCTGGACGTCCCGGCCGAGGCCGCCGAAGGCGCCGAGCGTGGTGAGCACCGTCAGGGCGGTGACGCACACCCCGCAGACCATCGCCCCGGCCGCCCGCACCAGCATCGGCAGGCGGTCGCCAGCCAGCTCGTAGGTCTCGGCGGCGCGCAGGTCGCGCCAGCGCTGTTGGGCACCCCGGGCCAGCCAGATCCCGCCGAGGGCGGCGGCCAGCAGGGGAATGACGAGGAGCGAACGAACCACGGGACGCACCACCTCTGGAGGGGGCCGCGCCGAACCGGAACCGGCGCGTACGGGAGGCGACCGCCCCGGCAGCGGGCGCAGTCGGCCCCCAGCGTGCACAACGGGCGGACCGTCACACGACGGTGTGCCCGGCGAGTGTCGCTCGTTCACTCGAAGGTGGGACGGCGTATCGCCCCGGGAGGCGTACGGGTACCGCCCGCCGGAGCAATCCAGGAAGAACGGCCCCGCCCGGCCCTCAGCCCGCGCGCAGCGCCACCGTCATCGCCTCGACCGCGAGCAGCGGGTCCACGTTGCGGTCCAGCGCCTGGCGGCAGGCCAGCACCGCCTCGATCCGGCGCAGCGTGCCCTCCGCGGGCCCGGCCTGGGCCACCCGGTTCAGCGCCTGCCGCTGGTCCTCGTTGGCGAGCGCGCCGGTGGAGCCGAGCTGGATGGCGAGCACGTCCCGGTAGAAGCCGAGCAGGTCGAGCAGGGCGACGCCCAGGGTCTCCCGGCGGGTGCGGGTGGCCCGGCTCTTCTGCCGCTTCTCCAGCTCCTTGACCGCGCCGGCCATGCCGCGCGGTGCCTTGCTGCCCTCGGAGGCGCCGTAGGCGGCCTTGAGGTCGTCGGTCTCCTTGGCGTCCTGGGTCTCGGCGAGCGCCTCGGCATCGGCCTTGGCGGTGTCGACCAGGCGCTGGGCGGCGGTCAGGCAGCCGCCGATGTCGCCGACCTCCAGCGGGATGCGCAGCACCTCCGTCCGGCGCGTCCGGGCCTGCTCGTCGACGGCGAGGCGGCGCGAGCGCTCGATGTCGCCCTGACCGGCGAGCGCGGCGAGCCGGGCCGTCTCCGGGTCGACGCCGTCGCGGCGGACCAGGGTGTCGGCGACCGCCTCGGCCGCAGGGGTGCGCAGCACCAGCAGGCGGCAGCGCGAACGGATGGTCGGCAGCACGTCCTGGACGGAGGGGGCGCAGAGCAGCCAGACGGTGCGCGGGGAGGGCTCCTCCACGCCCTTGAGCAGCGCGTTCGCGGCGGCCTCGGTGAGGCGGTGGGCGGCGTCCACCAGGATCACCGACCAGCGGCCGCCGGTCGGGTAGCTGGAGGCGCGCATGACCAGGTCGCGCATGTCGCCGACGCCGATGGAGAGGCCGTCGGTCCGGACGTACTTGACGTCGGCGTGGCTGCCGGCCAGCACGGTGTGGCAGCCGTCGCAGAACCCGCAGCCGGGCGTGCCGCCGAGCGCGAGGTCCGGACTGGTGCACTGGAGGGCGGCGGCGAAGGCGCGCGCGGCGGTGACCTGCCCGGCGCCGGGCGGGCCGGTGAACAGCCAGGCGTGCGTCATCAGGGAGGCGTTCACGCCCTCGACCGGGGCGGCCCCGCGACCAGCCTCGATCGTCGCCCCGGCCGCCCGGGCTGCGGCGGTCAGCTGCTCGACCACCCGCTCCTGGCCCACCAGGTCGTCCCAGACGGCCACTGCTGCTCCCAAGCTCCGTACGGCAGCGCCGGTGGCGCCTCTTCCCCGCCGTCGAGCATACGTCTCCGCTCCGACACCCACTGCTCCGTCCGGGGGACGGCGGAGGGCACGGCGGACGGGAAGGCGGACGGGAAGGACGGTCCCGCGGGCGACGGACCGATACCCGCCGAACCGACACCCGACGGACCGCGACCCCACCGGCGACCGCCCGACGGAACGCGGCGGCGCCGCCGGGGACCCGCCCCGACGGCGCCGCGCACGCGTATCCGGTCAGCCCCGGCGGCCCCAGCGACGGCCCTTGCCCTTGCCGTCACCCTCGCCCTGGGCGTTCCCACGGCCCTCGGGCCGCTCCGCACCGCCCTGGGCGCCGCTCTGCGGGCCGCCGTACGAACCGCCCTGGCCCGGGCCGCCGTGCTCCCAGCGCGCCCACTCGTCGTGCGAGCCGAGCAGGGTGTCGGTGAGGCTCGGCAGGTCGTCCATCGGCGTCTCCTCGGCCCACTCCGGCCGCGGCCGCTCGGCGGCCGGCTGCGACGGCGACTGCGGCCCGGAAGCCGGCTCCGCGCCGATCACCGGCAGCTCACGGGTGCTGTCGACCGGCTCCGCGCGCCTCGGCGCCTGCGCCGCCCGGCCCTCGGCCCGCCCTTCGCCGCGGCCGTCCGTACGGCCCTCAACGCGCCCGGGCTCGATCCGCGGCAGCACCGCGGTCCGGTCGGCCTCCGCCGGGACCTTCGGCAGCACGGCCGTCTCGTCCACCGCCGAGGCCGGTACCACCGGCAGCCTGGTGGTCTCGTCGACCGCACCGGCGGCCCGACGCGCCTCGGCAGCCTTGCGCGCCTCGGCGGCCTCGGCCGCCCGGACGGCGGCCTGCCGGTCCCGCGGCGACAGCTCGCGCGTCGCCTCGTCCCCGAGCCCGCCCGACGAGGCCTGAGCCGACGACGCCGACGACGCCGAAGCCGACACCTGCGACGAGGCCTGAGCCGCGTCCCGCGGAGCGTCCTTCGGAATGTCCCGGACCGCCCGCAGCTCCGTGGTCGCCTCCCCCGACGCCGAACCCGAGCCCGAACCCGAGCCCGACCCCGGCCGCCCCTCGGCCCGGCCCTCCGCCGACTCCGCCGCGGCGGCCGCAGCCGCGAGCGCGGCGGCCTGCGCCAGCCGCGCCTCCTCGGCCCGCTGGAGCGCCTCCTCCGCCCGGCGGCGCTGCTCCTCGCGGGCGAGCTCGCGCTGCCGCTGGAGCTCGGCCTGGGCGGCCGCCTCGTCGGCGATCCGCTTGCGCTCGACGGCCTCCGCGGCCAGCCGGGCCTCCTCCGCGGCGCGGCGCTCGGCCTCCTCCGCGGCCCGTCGGCGCGCCTCCTCCTCGGCCTTGCGCCGGGCCTCGGCGGCGGCCCGCTCCGCCTCCTCCTTGGCCAGCCGCTCCTTCTCCGCCTGCTCGGCCCGCAGCTGCGCCAGCACCTCCTGCCGCTTGCGCTCGGCGGCCTCCTCCTCGGCCTTCTTGCGGGCCTCCTCGGCGGCGCGGCGCTCGGCCTCCTCCTTGGCCAGCCGCTCCTGCTCGGCGCGGGCGGCCTTCTCCTGCTCGGAGAGCGGCAGCTCGCGGTCGAGCCGGTGCCGGATGGCGGTGGTGACGAAGTCGGGGGCCTGGCTGCCGTCCACGACCAGGTAGCGCGCCGGGTCGGCGGCGGCGAGGGAGAGGAAGCCGGCCCGGACCCGCTGGTGGAACTCGGTGGGCTCGGACTCCAGCCGGTCCAGCGCCTCGGTGAAGCGCTCGCGGGCCCTGGTCGGGTCGACGTCCAGGACGACGGTCAGGTCGGGCAGCAGCCCGCCGGTGGCCCAGCGGGAGATCCGGGAGACCTCGGTCGCGGCCAGGTCGCGCCCGGCGCCCTGGTAGGCGATGGAGGAGTCCATGTACCGGTCGGTGATGACCACGGCGCCGCGGGCGAGGGCCGGCCGGATGACGTTCTCGACGTGCTCGGCGCGGTCGGCGGCGTAGATCAGCGCCTCGGCGCGGTGCGACAGGCCGGTGTTGCCGACGTCCAGGACGAGGCCGCGCAGCCGCTGGCCGACCGGGCTGCCGCCGGGCTCGCGGGTGAGCACAACCTCGTGCCCCTTGCCGCGGATCCACTCGGCGAGCGCCTGGGCCTGGGTGGACTTGCCCGCGCCGTCGCCGCCCTCCAGGGCGATGAAGAAGCCGGTGCCCGCACCCTGGTGCGGCACCGGGCCGCCCGCGCCGCGCACCGAGTCCACCAGGTCCCGGACGAACGGCGCGGTGCCGCGCCGGTCGTCGGTGCGCAGCAGCACGACCGCGGCGAGCACCAGGGTGAGCAGCCCGGAGGTGGCGACGGCCAGGGCCGCGCCGCCGTGGATGAACGTGAAGGAGCCGGGCTCGACGGTGCCGTACTCGACGTCCCCGTAGGCGGCGGCGATCAGCGGGACGACGACCAGCGCGGCGGCGACCACGGCCCGGAGCACCGCGAACAGGTGCTCGGTGACCTTCGGCAGCCGGGCCTCCTCGACCTCCTGGGCGAGCAGGGTGCGCCCGGCCGAGACCACGATCCCGGCGGCCAGGCCGGCCAGCACCGTGAGCAGCAGGACCAGCACAAAGTCGAGCACCAGGCCGGCCAGGATCAGCGCGACGCCCTGGGTGAGCAGCGCCAGCGCGAGCAGTCGGCGGCGGGACAGCGAGGGCAGCGTGGCCCGGGTGAGCCGGGTGCCCAGGGCGGGCGTCCCGGCGGCGGCGAGCACCAGCAGGCCGTAGCCGATCGGCCCGGCACGGTGCTCGGCGGCGGTCAGCAGCGCGAGCGCGGCGACGCCCGCCATCGAGGCGTAGCCGGCCGCGACGGCGAAGGTGAAGTACGGGGCGCTGCCGGTGCGGCCCTTGCCGAGCGCGGGGCCGGGGGCCGCGTCGGTCGGGGCGCGCAGGCCCTGGAACGGGGAGACCGGGGCGACGGTCACCGGGCCGCCGGGCAGCTGCTGGAGGTAGCCGCGGACCGCCGAGGCGGCGAACAGGCCGGCCGCGCCGAGCGCCGCGAAGGTGAGCTGGTGGGCGCGGAGCCAGTCGGAGCCGACGGCCGCGCCGATGTTGTTGAGCAGGGTGAAGGCGACCAGGCCGACGGCGCCGAGCGGCACGGTCACCCAGCCGGTGAAGCGGTCGATGCTCCGGACGCTGTCCAGGTTGGCCGCGGCCGGGCGCTGCTCGGCGGCCGGCAGGTGCGGGTTGGCCGGCGGCAGCAGGCCCGGGACGGCGGCGGACTTGGCGATCCCCCAGACCCGCTCGGCGGCACCGGTCACGAACACGGTGGCGAGCAGGACGTAGACGGCGGCCCCGGAGGGCTTGGCGGCGGAGCCCAGCCAGACGCTCCACCAGGGCGCGAGGCCGATCAGCAGGGCGCGCAGCACGTCGGCGCCGAACAGCGTCCAGCGCCGGTCCAGCCGACCGGTGACCAGCCGGTGCACCGGGCCGAGCAGCGCGACGCCGACCAGCCCGGTGGCCAGCACCCGGACGGCGAGGACCGTGGCGAGGGCGAAGGCGAGGCTGCGCGGCAGGCTGCCGAACTGTCCGCCCTGGGCGGCGGCGATCACGGTGAGCGCGAGCAGCACCAGCAGACCGAGCCGGTCGGCGGTGCCGCCGATCAGCTGGGTGGTCCACAGGCGCCGGTAGGCGCGTGTCCGCAGCAGGGCCCTGGCCCGGTCCGCCGGGCTCCCGGCGGGCGCGACCTCGGGCAGGTCGAACGCCCGGGCTCTGGCGGCCGGGACGGCGCTGGGGGTGGGCTGCTCCTCGCTCGTCATACGGTCAGCGTAGCGGGCGGGGCCTGGCCGGAACGCTGCGAACGGGCTTCCGGATCGCGCTCATCACCGGGTTGTGACGTAGCCCGCACGGACCCGACGGACCTCGGGCCCGCACCCCCGGGATCGGGGGCACGGGCCCGGCTGCCGTGACCTGGGATCAGCCCTCGTCGGTGGCGGTGGCCTGGCCGGCCGCCGTCTTGCTCGCGGTGGTCTTCTTGGCCGCCGTCTTCTTCGCCGCCGCCGTCTTGGTGGTGGTGGTCTTCTTCGCCGCGGTCTTCTTCGCGGCGGTCTTGGTCGCCGCGGTCTTGGCGGTGGTCGTCTTCTTGGCCGCGGCCTTCTTCGCCGGGGCCTTCTTCGCCGCCTTCTTCACCGGTCCGCGCGCCCGCTTCTCGGCGAGCAGCTCGTACCCGCGCTCCGGCGTGATGGTCTCGACCTCGTCGTCCTTGCGGAGCGTGGCGTTGGTCTCGCCGTCGGTCACGTACGGGCCGAAGCGGCCGTCCTTGACCACCACCGGGCGCTCGCTGACCGGGTCGTTGCCCAGCTCCTTGAGCGGCGGGGCGGCGGCGGCCCGGCCGCGCTGCTTGGGCTGGGCGTAGATCGCCAGCGCCTCGTCGAGGGTGATCGTGAAGAGCTGGTCCTCGTCGGTGAGCGAGCGGGAGTCGGTGCCGCGCTTGAGGTACGGGCCGTAGCGGCCGTTCTGCGCGGTGATCTCCGCGCCCTCGGCGTCGGTGCCGACCACCCGCGGCAGCGAGAGCAGCCGCAGCGCGTCCTCCAGCGTGACGGTGTCCAGCGACATCGTCTTGAACAGCGAGGCGGTGCGCGGCTTGACCGCGTTCTTGCCGGTCTTCGGCGTGCCCTCGGGCAGGATCTCGGTCACGTACGGGCCGTAGCGGCCGTCCTTGGCGACCAGCATGTTGCCGCTGACCGGGTCCGCGCCGAGCTCGAAGTCGCCGCTGGGCTTGGCCAGCAGCTCCTCGGCCAGCTCGACGGTGAGCTCGTCCGGCGGCAGCTCGTCCGGGATGTCGGCACGCTGGCCGGGCTCGCCCTCGACCGTCGAGGCGCGCTCGACGTACGGGCCGTAGCGGCCGACCCGCAGGGTGATGTCGTCGCTGACCCGGAACGAGCTGATCTCCCGGGCGTCGATCGCGCCGAGGTCGGTGACCAGTTCCTTCAGGCCGCCCAGGTGGTCGCCGTCGCCGTTGCCGGCCTCGGCGGCGCCGCCCGCGGCGCTGCCCTCGCCCTCGCCGAAGTAGAAGCGCTTCAGCCACGGCACGGACTTCGCCTCACCGGCGGCGATCCGGTCGAGGTCGTCCTCCATCTTGGCGGTGAAGTCGTAGTCGACCAGCCGGCCGAAGTGCTTCTCCAGCAGGTTGACCACGGCGAAGGAGAGGAACGACGGGACGAGCGCCGTCCCCTTCTTGAAGACGTAGCGGCGCTGGATGATTGTGTCGATGATCGACGCGTAGGTGGAGGGGCGGCCGATCTCCCGGTCCTCCAGCTCCTTGACCAGCGAGGCCTCGGTGTAGCGGGCCGGCGGCTTGGTGGCGTGGCCCTCCGGGGTGATCCGGTCGGCGGCCAGCGGGTCGCCCTGGGTGACCTGCGGCAGCCGGCGCTCGCGGTCGTCGAGCTCGGCGTTCGGGTCGTCGGCGCCCTCGACGTAGGCCTTGAGGAAGCCGTGGAAGGTGATGATCTTGCCGGAGGCGGAGAACTCGACGTCCCGGCCGTCGGCGGAGGTGCCGCCGACCCGGACGGTGACGGACTGGCCGACCGCGTCCTTCATCTGGGAGGCGACGGTGCGCATCCAGATCAGCTCGTAGAGCCTGAAGTCGTCACCGGTCAGACCGGTCTCGGCGGGGGTGCGGAAGCGGTCGCCGGACGGGCGGACGGCCTCGTGCGCCTCCTGCGCGTTCTTGACCTTGCTGGCGTAGGTGCGCGGCGCGTCCGGCAGGTAGTCGGCCCCGTACAGCTGGGTGACCTGGGCCCGGGCGGCCGAGACCGCGGTGTCCGACAGCGTGGTGGAGTCGGTACGCATATAGGTGATGAAGCCGTTCTCGTACAGCTTCTGGGCCACCTGCATGGTCCGCTTGGCGCCGAAGCCCAGCTTGCGGCTGGCCTCCTGCTGGAGCGTGGTGGTGCGGAACGGCGCGTACGGCGAGCGGCGGTAGGGCTTGGACTCGACGCTGCGGACGGCGAACGCCGTCTGCTCCAGGGCGGCGGCCAGCTGACGGACCGCCTGCTCGTCCAGGTGCAGGGTGTTCGCGCTGGCGGCCTTCAGCCGGCCGTCCTGGCCGAAGTCGCGGCCGCTGGCGATCCGCTTGCCGTCGACGGCGGCCAGCCGGGCGCCGAAGGTCTCCGGGTTGGCGGCGTCGGCCGGGGTGCGGCCGGTGCCGAAGGTGCCGACCAGGTCCCAGTACGAGGCGGTGCGGAAGGCCATCCGCTCGCGCTCGCGCTCGACCACCAGGCGGGTCGCGACGGACTGCACGCGGCCCGCCGACAGCTTCGGCATGACCTTCTTCCACAGCACCGGCGAGACCTCGAAGCCGTACAGGCGGTCGAGGATGCGGCGGGTCTCCTGGGCGTCGACCAGGCGCTGGTTGAGCTCGCGCGGATTGGCCACGGCCTCTTGGATCGCCGACTTGGTGATCTCGTGGAACACCATGCGGTGCACCGGCACCTTGGGCTTGAGCACCTGCTGGAGGTGCCACGCGATGGCCTCGCCCTCGCGGTCCTCATCGGTGGCGAGGAAGAGCTCGTCGGACTCCGCGAGCAGCGACTTCAACTTGCTGACCTGGGACTTCTTGTCCGCGTTGACCACGTAGATGGGCGCGAAGTCGTGATCGACGTCCACCCCGAGGCGGCGCACCTCGCCGGTGTACTTGTCCGGCACCTCGGCCGCGGTGCTGGGGAGGTCGCGGATGTGCCCGACGCTCGCCTCGACGATGTAGCCGGGGCCAAGGTAGCCCTTGATCGTCTTCGCCTTGGCCGGCGACTCGACAATGACGAGTCGCTGTCCGTGCGCGGTCTCGCTGCTCGGGGACACCTTCGCTCTTCTCTCCCGGTCCTTATGTGGCTGGTCGGCGCCGGCCGCACGGGCTGCGCTCCGCCCGACCCCTCCACCGTCCCGGGGCTGCCGCGGCACGACACCCCCACCAGCGGAGTGTGACCGTACCCCGGCCACCCTTGTCAAACGGACGGATCCCGCTTTTTCACTTGCCGGCCTCACCGACGCCACTCGAACGGTAACCCGATGACGGAGGTTCGCGCCCCGTGGAGGGGGGCCTTCGGCAGGTTCCGGAGGATGGAATGACGGATTTCAAGATCTGTCAACGGAAAATCGACAGGTCGGCGCGGGATGGCGTGAATCCGCCCTGGGCGCCCGCCCCCGGATCTGCTGCCGGCCCCTCCCGGATCCCTCGCGGAGTGCGGGGCTCAGCCGCCGACCGCGACCAGGAGCCCGGCGCCCGCCGCCAGGCACCCCACGCCCAGGACGCTCCACAGCAGGTCGACGACGGCCGCCCGGCCGACCTCCCCGGGCGCCAGCACCACCCGGCTCGGGCGCCGCGGGTCGTAACAGATCCGCACCGAGGCACCTGGCGCGAAACGGTCCGGACGGCGCAGCGGGGTGTGCCCGCGCGGGCGGGCGATCACGAGCCCCGCGATCCCGCACGCGCCGGAGCCGCCCACCGAGGGCGGCACCGAGAAGGACAGCAGCGGCGCGCTGTCCAGCTGGCCGTGCACGTCGTCCTCGGCCACCACGGTCGCCACCGCCGACGCCCCCCGGCGGCGCACCCGCAGGCGCAGGCCCACTTCGGCGGCGCACCAGAGCAGCAGCACGCCACCGAAGAGGGCGAGCACCGACCCGCCCACCATCGCCGTCGTCGTGTCCACTCTGGCCCCCGGCTCCCCAGCTCTGTCCACAGCCTGTGGACAGAGCTTCACAGCGGAGGACCAACGGGAGACAGCCGCCCGGCGGCGGTCGGACGAACCAGGGGGTACGGACCGGTGAACCGGCCGCGTCGCGGCGGAACCGGTCCCGCCGCGATCAGCGGCTCCGGTCCCGGCGGGGCGGGCCCGGGCGGGGCGGGCCTCGGCGGCTCCGGTCTCAGCGGACCGGGTCTCAGCGGACCAGGTCTCAGCGGACCGGGTCGATGAACCCCTGCTCGGTCAGCAGGCGCAGCGACTCCGGCACCCGGTCCCGCAGGACCACCCGGTCCTCGCCGAGCAGCCGCGCGATGGCGTCCACGATCTCGCCCGCCGACAGCGTCCCATCGCAGACCCCGACGAAGCCGGCGCCCACGGTGTCCACCTTGGTGGCCCGCCGCATGCCGCGGTTGTGACGCAGGATCACATGCTCCGGGTCCTCCGCACCGGGCGCGCCGACCTGCTCCTGGACCACCTCGTCGGCCAGCACGTAACGGGCCGCGAGCAGGCCCGCGTCGTCGTGCGAGCGGAGGAAGTCCTGCCGGTCGAACCAGGCCTCGATGTGCGGGCCGAGCGGCTGCTCCACCGGGTGCGGCCACTCCTCCACCCGGACGGTCGGACGCTCGGCGCCGCTCGCCCGCAGGGTGATCCAGCCCATGCCGATGCCCTCGACCCGGCCCGCCTCGAAGGCGTCCAGCCACTCGCCGTACCGGGCCTGGTAGTCGCCGCCGGGGCCGCGGTGGTCGCCGCCGTCGCGCAGCCACAACTCGGCGTACTGGGCCACGTCCTGGACCTCGCGCTGGACGACCCAGGCGTCCAGCCCGGTGCCCGCGACCCAGCCCGCCAGCCGCTCGTGCCAGTCCTCGCCCTTGACGTGCTGCCAGTTGGCGAGCAGCTGGCAGTAGCCGCCGGGCTCCAGGTGGTCGGCGGCCGAGCGGACCAGGCCGCGGCACAGGTCGTCGCCGGCCATGCCGCCGTCGCGGTAGGTGAACCGGCCGCCCGGCGAGATCACGAACGGCGGGTTGGAGACGATCAGGTCGAACTTCCGCTCCCCGACCGGCTCGAAGAGGCTTCCGGCGGACACCTCGGTGCTGTCGAAACCGGACAGCGCCAGGGTCAGCTCGGTGAAGCGCAGCGCGCGCGGGTTGAGGTCGGTGGCGGTCACGGTCCCGGCGTGCCGGGCCGCGTGCAGCGCCTGCACGCCGGAGCCCGAACCGAGGTCCAGCGCGGCCCGGACGGGGCGGCGCACGGTGATGTTGGCCAGCGTGGTGGAGGCGCCTCCGACGCCCAGCACCAGGTCCTTGCGGGCCACCCCGTGCGCGGTCTCACCGGAGCCGATGCCGCCCGCACCGCCCACCGCGCAGCCCAGGTCGGAGACCACCCAGGCGTCCGAACTGGGCATCCCGGCCACCTCGTTGGCGTACGGCCGGACGTCGACGGTGGCGCGCACCAGATCGCCGTCGGGGCGCAGCCAGCCGTCCGCCAGGCAGTCCTCCACCGGCAGCGCGGCGGCGGCCGCCCGGTACGGGACCGGCTGCTGCAGCAGGAACAGCCGCACCAGCGTCTCCAGCGGGCTGCCACCGCGGGTCGCCCGCAGCGCCGGGACCGCCTCGCTGCGGGCCAACGCCGAATAGCCGGTGGGCCCGAGCAGGTCCAGGCAGCCGTCGGCGGTGAACGAGGCGGCGAGCAGCGCCTCGCGGAACTTGGCGAGGCGGGTCGGGTCGAGAACGGGGCTACTGATCACCCCTCCATTGTCCCCCGCCACCCACCCCGTGGCCGCCGCTGCGCCCCGCGGCCGGCGGACGGAAGCCCGCACCACCCCGCGCGCCCCCTGGAAGCCACCACGCGCCGCCCTGCCGGGGGCACCGAGTCGTTCAGCGGCGGGCCTGTGGCAGGGGCGCCGGATCACGGGACGGCGACTCGCGGGACGGCGACTCCGGTGGCGGCGGCTCACCGTCCCCGTCACCGGGCCCGTCCCCGGTACCGGGGACGGGCGCGTCGGACCGTCTGGTCCGCCCGGGCTCAGCTCGCGCTGGAGGCCGGGTTCGCCGGGGTGGTGGGCGGGGCGGCCGGAGCGGTGGTCGCACCGGCCGCGGCCGGGCTCGTGCCGTCGGTCGCGCCGGGCGCCGGGGTGGTGGCCGGGGCGCTCGGGGTGTCGGTGGCGCCCGGCGCCGGGGTCGTGCCGCCCGGGGCCGGGGTGCCGCTCGCGCCGGCCCCCGCACCGCCGGTGGCGCCGCCGCTAGGGGCGGTGGTCGGGGACGGCTTGCAGCCCTCCTGCTTGGCCATCGCCGCGCCGAGCTCACCACGCTGGAGCTTGCTCTGCGCCTGGGTGGAGAGCGAGGCCAGCTGCTGCACCTGGTCGGCCACGCTGCGCAGCCCGTCGGCGAACTTGGCCTGGTCGTTGTTGGGCAGCGCGTCCACCTTCTTCTGGACCTCCACGTACCCGTCGGCCGCCTTCTTCAGCTCCTCGACGGTGTCCTTCTGGAGGGCCGCGCCGTCCTGCACCTTGGGCGCCCCGGCCGCGTCGATGGCGGCGGCTATGTCCTGGTTGGTCTTGGCCAGCCGCCCGATGTCCGTGGAGAGCCGCTTCTGGAGGTCGGTCGGGGCCTCGCCGGTCTTCACCTGTCCGGTGTCGGCCAGCGCAGTCTGCGCCTGGGCGATCGGGTCCTTGGCAGCGCCGCAGACGTTCGACGCCCAGGACTCCAGCTGCTTGCTGTTGTTGTCGTCGCCGCCGCAGCCGACGGCGCCGAACGCGAGCAGCACGCCGAGGGCGGGTACGGCCAGCAGTCGCTTGTTCACCGGGAGAAGCCTTTCGGTTCGGTCGTCATCGGTCGTCGAACCTACACGGCCGATGTCCGTCCCCCGATTCGTCCGTCCCCCGATTCCCGGCTCCCCCGCCCTCCAGGGGCCGCCCTCTCGACGCCCCGGCCCGGGTCAGGCCCGCTCGCACTCGTCCCGGCCCTGGCGTTTCGGCGGTGGGGTGCTTCGGCGGTGGGGTGGTCTGCGCGAGCGGCCAGGGCGGCCGCACGGCGCGGATCCGCGTGGACGTCCTCGTCCGCGACGCGGCGAACCGCCGGGATCAGCGGTGTGTCACCGCATGCCCGGGAACAGGACCCCGGCCGCTCTCGGGCGCGAGGAAGCGCCCGCGAGGCGGCGGGGACGCGAGAAGACGTCGAGGCAGCGCCTCAGACCGCGATGGAGGCGACCGAAACCGGCCAGCTCATCCGGATCAGGCCACCGGCCGCGCCGTTGGTGACCTCCAAGTCCTCGACCAGGCCGGTGATCACGGCGAGGCCCAGGGTGTCCTCGTCCGGCTCGCCGCCCTCGGCGTCGCCGGAGGCCGGGACGGCGGCGGGGCCGGCCTCGTCCTCGACCTCGATGAGGAAACGCTTCTCCTGATCGGTCAGCGCGACCCGGACCGCGCCGCCGATGCCGCCGCGCTGGTGCAGTCCGACCGCGCGGGAGCACGCCTCGCCGACCGCGAGCCGTACCTCGTCGAGCACCGACTCGTCGACCCCGGCCCGTCTGGCGACGGCCGCGGCGACCAGCCTGGCCGTCCGCACGTGCTCGGGAAGCGCGCTGAATCGAAGTTCGACGGTTGCCATCTCTCCCCCTCGGGGTGCTCCGACCGGGGCCGGAGACCCGGCCCCTGCGGGCCGGCGGAACCGGCCCAGGGGCGCCCGGGGGACGCACCGGGCCACACGGACCCGGGCACCCGGACGCGAAGAACGAGCGGGGCCGGCCGCACGGGCCGGCCCGGCCGCGTCAGTCGGTCGCGTTGACCGCGTCGTCCACCGAGGTGTGGATCGGGAAGACCTTGGTCAGGCCGGTGATGCGGAAGATCTTCAGGATGCGCTCCTGGTTGCAGACGAGGCGCAGCGAGCCCTCGTGGGCACGCACTCGCTTCAGACCGCCCACCAGCACACCGAGGCCGGTCGAGTCGAGGAAGTCAACGCCTTCCATGTCGACGACGAGGTGGTACTTGCCGTCGTTGACGAGCTCGACCAGCTGCTCCCGCAGCTTCGGGGCGGTGTACACATCGATCTCGCCGCCAACCTCGACGACCGTACGATCGCCGACTGAACGGGTCGACAGGGACAGGTCCACGGAACCTCCAGCACCTTGCCTTGCTACGTCATGTGCGATCCTCGGCCGGACGGCCGCCACCGCATGGTCGCGAGCCCGGGCGCGCCCAGCCACGCGTGGCAAGCCTCGGCGCTGCGACCCACGGCCATACGGCCGTCACGGCCACATTCAACCACCTGCGACCATGCCCGCACGATGGCTTACGACGATTCTCCGTCACGCCGGTGACACACTGGGTCCTCATGCCGCCCCGACACAGCCCGCCCGAGGCACTGCTCACGACCCTGGCCGCCGGCCGGGGGCGGTCCGACCGACTCACCCATACGGAGCACCTTCCCGCCCGACCTGCGCGTTATTCACCATGGCCGGACTCGATCCGTCCGGAGGTCGTGGCCGCGGCTCGTGCCGTCGGGGTCGAACAGCCGTGGGCGCACCAGGCAGAAGCGATGAATCTGGCCAAAAGCGGCCAGACTGTGGTGATCGCCACAGGCACCGCCTCGGGCAAGTCGCTGGGCTACCTGGCCCCGGTGCTCAGCGACCTGCTGGACGGCACCGAGGCCCGCAACGGCCGCGGCGCCACCGCGCTCTACCTGGCCCCGACCAAGGCGCTCGCCGCCGACCAGCGGCGCCGGGCCGCCGAACTCGCCCCGCCGAGGGTGCGCGCCGCCCTCTACGACGGCGACACCCCGCCCGAGGAGCGCGAGTGGGTCCGCCAGTACGCCTCCTACGTGCTCACCAACCCGGACATGCTGCACCGCGGCATCCTGCCCGGCCATGCCCGCTGGTCCTCCTTCCTCAAGGCGCTGCGCTACGTGGTCGTGGACGAGTGCCACAGCTACCGGGGCGTGTTCGGCTCGCACGTCGCCCAGGTGCTGCGGCGACTGCGCCGCATCTGCGCCCGTTACGGTTCGTCACCCGCCTTCCTGCTGGCCTCCGCCACCACCGCCGACCCGGCCGCGACCGCCCGGCGGCTGACCGGCCTGCCCGCCGTGGCCGTCACCGAGGACGCCTCGCCGCGCGGGCCGATGGTCTTCGGCCTCTGGGAGCCGCCGCTGACCGAGAACGTCGGCGAGCACGGCGCGCCCGTGCGCCGCACCGCGACCGCCGAGGCCGCCCACCTGCTGACCGAGCTGGTCGAACGGGAGACCCGCACCGTCGTCTTCGTGCGCTCCCGGCGCGCCGCCGAGCTCGTCGCGCTCCAGGCCCAGGACCAGCTCGGCCGCCCGCTCGCCGGACGGGTGGCCGCCTACCGCGGCGGTTACCTCGCCGACGAACGCCGGGCCTTGGAACGCGACTTGCACTCCGGCCGACTGCTCGGCCTCGCCTCCACCTCCGCTCTCGAACTCGGCGTCGACATCTCCGGCCTCGACGCCGTCCTGATGGCCGGCTACCCCGGCACCCGGGCCTCGCTCTGGCAGCAGGCGGGCCGCGCGGGGCGGGAGGCCCAGGGCGCGCTGGCCGTCCTGATCGCCCGGGACGACCCGCTGGACACCTACCTGGTGCACCACCCGGAGGCGCTGTTCGCGGCCCCCGTCGAGGCCACCGTGCTCGACCCCGACAACCCGCACGTGCTCGCCCCGCACCTGTGCGCGGCAGCCGCCGAACTCCCGCTCACCGACGCCGACCTGGAGCTGTTCGGGCCGTCCACCGCACCACTGCTGCCGGTCCTGGAGCGGCGCGGCCTGCTGCGCCGGCGCAGCGACGGCTCCTGGTACTGGACCCGTCGCGAGCGCGCGGCCGACGCCGTGGACCTGCGCGGCAGCGGCGGCAACCCAGTGCAGATCGTCGAGGCCGACACCGGCCGGCTGCTCGGCACGGTGGACGCCGCGGCCGCGCACACCACCGTCCACACCGGCGCCGTCCACCTGCACCAGGGCCGCACCTACCTGGTCCGGGAGTTCGACCTGGAGAACTCCGTCGCCCTGGTCGAACCGGCCGACCCGCCCTACACCACGGCCGCCCGCGACATCACCTCCATCTCCGTCCTCGACACCGACACCACCGTGGACTGGGGCGAGGGCCGGCTCAGCTTCGGCTCGGTGGAGGTGGTCAACCAGGTGGTCGGCTACCTCCGCAAGCGGATCTCCACCGGGGAGATCATGGGTGAGACCAAGCTCGACCTGCCGCCCCGCACACTGCGCACCCGGGCGGTCTGGTGGACCGTCACCGAGGACCAGCTCCTCGACGCGGACATCCCGCCCGACCAGCTGCCCGGCGCCGCCCACGCCGCCGAGCACGCCTCGATCGGGCTGCTGCCGCTGTTCGCCACCTGCGACCGGTGGGACATCGGCGGCGTCTCCGTCCCGCTGCACCCGGACACCGGCCTGCCGACCGTGTTCGTCTACGACGGCCACCCCGGTGGGGCCGGCTTCGCCGAACGCGGCTTCCAGCGGGCGGTCCAGTGGCTGACGGCCACCCGGACGGCGATCGCCTCCTGCGAGTGCGAGCGCGGCTGCCCGTCCTGCGTCCAGTCGCCCAAGTGCGGCAACGGGAACGACCCGCTGGACAAGGCCGCCGCCGTCCGGCTCCTGGACGTCCTGCTGGCCGGGGCACCCGAAGCCACGGAGGCACCGGACGACGGGCCGGGGGCGGGCGGGCCGGAGACACCGGACGGACCGGAAGCGGTCCCGGGACCGGACGGTGGCGCACCGGCCGGTTCATGAGGCCGCCCCCGCAGCCGCGCTGGGGACTCCGCCCGGAGCCTCGCCCGGCCCGCCCTCCGGCGCGTCCTCGGGGCCGGTGACCGGGGCCCGTACCGGCCCGGCCCGAGCCCTCGCCCGCGCCGGGCCGACCGGCAGTCGGGCCGGGAGCCCGCGGACCTCCACCTCGGCCACCACCTCCACGGCGTCCGCCGACCGGTCGACCGCACAGGACACCAGCCCGGCGCCCTGGACGGCGGCGATCCCGGCGGCCCGGGCGCAGCCGCCGTCCCGGTCCAGCAGCAGTCGGTCCGCCGCGGCGAGGGCCGCGAGGTCGGCCGCCGACTCGGCCCGGTGCCGAGCGGCCACCACCGAGCCGACCGCGATCGTCCCGGCGAACACCGCCGTGCCCAGCATCGCCAGGGCGAGCAGCCAGACCGTCGCCGAGCCGGCGTCCGGCCCCCGGCCGCCCACCGCGACCGCTCGGGCCGCACGGGCGCGTGCCAGCCGCTCCGCCGCTTCCCGCAGCCCGGTCAGGACGGCCACGGGCCACCACCTGCCTCCGCGCCCGCCACCAGGACGTCCTCCCGCGCCGCCACGGCCGCCGCAGTGAGCCGGACAGCGAGCAGCCCGCCGAGCCTGCCCGGCCCCGCGCACGGCGCCTCCACCTCGACCCGGACCGTGTCGGCCGCCAGGGCGACCCGGACCTGTGCGCCCGGCGGGGCCGCCGCGCGGGCGAGCCCGGCGGCGTCCGCCTCCCCGCGAGCGGCCGCCCTGGCGCCGACCCGGGCGGCGTCCACACAGCGGATCTGCGCGGCCGCCGCGAGCACACCCCAGATCAGCATCGCCGCGAGCAGGAGGAGCGCCGGCAGTGCCACCGCCGTCTCCGCCGTCACGAAGCCCGCGTCGCCGCGTTGCCGCGGGCGCAGCGACCACGCCCGGTCCGGGTCCGTTCTCAGGCCCCCGCCGCCCGCCCGGAGCACGGGCGGGGCGATGCCGGGGCGCGTGCCTCGCGAGGCGGGGATGGAACCTCCTCCCGACCGCCCGGCCGGGGGCCGCCGACGACCGGAGGCAGCCCCACGGGGCGCGCCCGCCCCCAGGGGTCCACCGGCCGAAGGCGGCCCACCGGCGGGAGTTCGGCAGCCGGCCTCAGGTCGCATGGAGCGCCCGTACCAGCATGTCGGTCAGCGCACCGGTGATGGCGTCGCTGGTCACCACCTTGTACAGCCCGGCCGCGAGGGCGCACGCGCCCAGCGTCCCGACGGCGTACTCGGCCGTGGTCATCCCGGCGTCCGAGCGGCCTCGGAGTCGCGCCACCCGGCGGACCCGGCGGGCTGCCCAGCGCACCCGACGGGCCGACCGGTGGCTCCTCCGCTGCCACTCCTCGGCCAACGGGCGGAGCGGACGCCCGGCACCGGGCCGAATCGCGATCACTGCGGTCATGGAACTCTCCTGTCACTCGACGTACGACGGCCGCTCATGCGGCCGACGATCCTTCACATCGCCTCGGCGAAGCGGCTGGTGAGGCCGACGACCACCGGCACCACGCCGATCAGGACGAAGGCCGGGAGGAAGCAGAGCCCCAGCGGCGCGGTGGCGAGCACCGCGGCCCGGCGGACCCGGGTGTGGGCCGCGCGGGCGGCCGCCGTGCGCTGCCCCTGCGCCAACCCGATCAGCGGGCCGGCGGCGGGGACGCCACCGAGGCTGCTGCGCTCCAGACAGCGGGCCAGCGGCGCCAGCGACGGGTGCTGCTCGCCCAGGCGGTGCCAGCACAGCTCCGGCGGTGCACCCAGGGCCAGTTCGGCCCCGATCGCCGCCAGCCGGGGCCCCAGCGGCGCCCCCACACTTCGACCCACCGCCGACACGGCCTCCGAGGGGAGCGCCGCCGAGCCGAGGCAGGCCGCCAACAGCTCAGCGCCCAGCGGGAGTTGCCTGGTCAGCAGCTCCTCCTCGCGGGCCGCCCTGCGATCGGCCGGCGAGCGCACCCGGGCCGACCAGCGATGGACGCCCACCGCGAGCAGCACCCCGACGGCCAGCCCGGGGCCGCCACCGAGCAGCACCGCCGCCGTGATCCCGGCGACGCCCGCCACCACCAGTCGTCGGCGACGCTCAACCACCAAGGCAGCAGCCCTGGTTCGCCTTCCGATCCGCTCTCCACCCCGGGCCCGGACGAGCACCCGTCGGCGTCTCACCCGACCGCGCACCGACGCCCACCCCGCAGCAACCACGCCTGCCGTGAGGGCGAAAGCCGCCCACTCGATGCCCCGTATCACCTCGCCCCCGCTTCCACCCCGAGCGCCCGTGCACGCACCCGCGACAGCCCGCGGTTCCGCTCGCCCGGCCGAAGAGCGGGCCCCGCACGACCTGAGGCCGCACACCGCCCACCCCACCCAGCCGGCACCTCCAGCGCGCCGTGGGCCGCCGCCCGGACGATGCGTGCCGTCCAGAGCACGCCCAACCCCTCCAGAACCGCCCCCGCCACGAGGCAGCCCAGCCCGGCCGGGGTGTGCAGCAGGACCTCCAGCGGGTGCGCCCCGAGCGCCGCACCGAGGAGCAGCCCGACGCCCGGCAGCGCGGCCAGGACGGCGATCGTCGCGCGCGGTCCTGCCAGTTCCCCGGCGATCTCCTCCGCGAGCGCCCGCTCGCCGCGCAGCGCCTCCGCGACCCGATCCAGCGCATCGGCCGACCCCGATCCGCTGCCCTCGGCCACCCGCCAGCAGGCCGCGACGGCCGCGGCCCCACTGCCGCCCGGAAGTTCGGCCAGCAGGTGCAGCGCGGCGGGTACGTCCCCGCCGTAACGGCCCGCCGCCAGTCTGGCCACCGGCTCCTCGCCGAGCCTGCGCAGCCCCTCCGGGTCGGCGGCGATCCGTGCGGTGACCAGGTGCAGCGCCTGCTCCGGCGTCGCACCACCGCGCAACTCCCCTGCCAGGCCCGCGCAGAGCTCCACCACGGCCGCGGCCCGGTGCCGGGCCTCCACCGCCAGGCGTCGCCGCAGCCGCCACCTGCGCAGCGGCAGGACGGCCAGCGCGGCCGCGAGCACCGGCACCGGTGAGGCGGTGGCCTGCCCGGCGGCCAACCCCAGTGGAAGGAGCAGCAGTTCGGGAACCAGGAAGCCCGGCAGCAGCCCCCTGGCCCAGAACCGCACCTCGATCTCCGGGCCGGGCCCCCGCACCGGAGGCCCGCTGCCCGCCAACACCAGCCTGGAGCGCTGCCCGCCCGGCAACTGCCCCTGCACCGCACGCCACGCGGCGACGGCCACCAGGAACAACGCCAGCACCCAGCAGAACGCGAGCTGACTCTGCATCACTTCACCCACCTCCGTTGACCTCGGTCTTTCCGGCCCGCGCCGCCGAGCAGCACCAGAGCTCCCACGGCGCACCCGCCCACCAACAGGGCGAAGGCGACTTCCACCACCCGCACGTCCGCGCCCACCGGCCCGGCCACCGTCACCGCGATCACGGGCGCCCCCGCCCGAGCGACACCCCGCGTGCCGCCAGCAGTCCGACCAGCCGCTCCCACCCCGCACCGGGGCTCAGGCCACCGGACGCCGGGAAGGCCACCGCGGGCGTGGTCACGGCCGACCCGTCACCGGCCCCGGCCAGCGTGTGGATCTCCGCCACCCGGCGCCGCCCCGAGCCCGGATCGCGGACCAGGTGCACCACCACGTCGAGCGCGGCCCGCAGTTGGCCGTGCAGCGCCGTCCGGTCGAGGCCCGCGAGCGCGCCCAGGGCCTCCAGCCGGACCGGCACGTCCGCCGCCGTGTTGGCGTGGACCGTGCCGCAGCCGCCTTCGTGCCCCGTGTTCAGCGCGGCCAGCAGGTCCGACACCTCGGGCCCGCGGACCTCGCCGATCACCAGCCGGTCCGGACGCATCCGCAGCGCCTGGCGGACGAGGTCCCGCAGGGTGAACTCGCCCAGCCCCTCCTGATTTGGCGGCCGGCTCTGCAACCGGACCACGTGCGGGTGGGCCGGTTGCAGCTCGGCGGAGTCCTCGGCGAGCACGATCCGCTCGTCCGGCCCGACCAGACCGAGCAGGGCCGACAGGAGCGTGGTCTTCCCCGAGCCCGTCCCGCCGGAGACGAGCAGCGACAGCCGGGCCCGCACGATGCCCGCGAGCAGCTCCGCACCCTGCGGTGGCAGCGACCCACCCGCCACCAGCTCGTCGAGCGTGAAGGGCCGGGGGCGGCAGACCCGCAGCGAGATGTGCGTGCAGCCGGCCGCGATCGGCGGCAGTACGGCGTGCAGCCGGGTGCCGTCCGGCAGCCGGGCGTCCACCCACGGGCGGGCGTCGTCCAGCCGCCGGCCGGCCGCCGTGGCCAGCCGGTGGGCCAGCCGCCGCACCGCCTCGGCGTCGGCGAAACGGACTCCGGTGGTTCGCTGCAGGCCGCCGCCACGGTCGACCCACACCTCGTCCGGACCGTTCACCAGGACGTCCGTGACGTCGGGCGCCGCCAGCAGCCGGTCCAGCGGGCCCGCACCCACCAGTTCGGCGCGCAGCGAGCGCACGGTGTCCAGGACCTCGTCCCCGCCGAGCGGCGGGCGGGTGGCCCGCAGCGCGGCCGCGACCGAGCCTGCCGTCGGGGCGGCCCCCGACTCGGCCAGCCGCAGTCGGACCGCGTCCACCAGGGCCGCCGCCCGCTGCTCGCGGGCCGTACGACCGTACGGACAGGGCCCGTGCCCGGGCTCCGGCGGCCCGCCGGGCGGCGGCACGCTCCGCAGCGGCCGGTGCTCCCGCGCACCGCCGCCCGGACCGGGCGATCCGCTCCGAAGGACCGTTCTGCGCAGACGGACCATCAGTACACACCTCCTCCGGCCACCGGCACCGGCGGCAGCACCTCGGTCAGGAAGCTCGCGCAGAAGCGCGCGAGCGGGCCGCCCTCCCGGCTTCCGGGCGGGACGCCCTTCACGACGTCCTGGGCCAGGCCCGGCTCCGGCTCCAGCTCCCCCGCCAGCGGCAAGCGCAGCCCGCGGACGATCTGCCGGGCCGGGAGCCCGCCGGCCTGCACCGGCCGCACCACGGCCCGGACGTCCCCGAGCCGCATCCGGGCCGCCGCCGCGACCCGGTCGGCGGCGGCCACCGCGCGCAGCTCGGCCGACACCACCAGGAGCGCCAGGTCGGACTGCTCCAGCGCCTGCCCGGCGGCCGCGTCGAGGTGCCGGGGCACGTCGACCACCACCAGCCCGCCGCGCCGCCTGGAGGCGGCCAGCACGCTGCGCATGGCCTCCGGCGGCACCGTCAGGGTGTCGCCGCGGTCCCAGGACAGGCAGGACAGCGCGGAGAGCCGTTTGAGCGCGGGCAGCGCCCGGGCCAGCTCGGCCCCGCTGACCCGCCCGCGGGAGCCGGCCAGATCGGGCCAGCGCAGCCCGCTGACCCGCTCGCCGCCGAGCAGGATGTCGAGGCCCCCGCCCAGCGGATCGCCGTCCAGGAGCATCGTCCGCCGGCCCGCCCGCGCGGCCGTGACCGCCAGCGCGCAGGCCAGGGTCGAGGCCCCGGCCCCGCCGGACCCGCCGAGCACCGCGACGGTGACCGCCGGGCAGCCGACGCCCTCGGCCGCGTCGGCGATCCGGTCGAGCAGCCAGGCCTCGGCGTCGGGCAGGAACAGCACGTGCTCGGCCCCGAGTTGGACGGCTCTGACCCACACCCCGGGGTCGTCCAGGTCCAGCCCGAGCAGCAGCACTCCGCCGCGCCGCCCCAGCCCGGAGCAGCGGACGGCCTGGTCGTCCCCGACCAGGACCAGCGAGGCCCCTTCCCAGAGGTCCCGCGTCGGCGGCGCGCCCCGGACCAGCCTCGGCTCGGTGCCCGCCGCCGCGCAGATCCGCAGCAGGTGCTCGGCCAGGCCCTCGTCCTCGGTGACGACGAGCGGCCCGGCGACCGCGGGGCCCTCGGCGGTGATGTGGTCGGCGATCGGCGTCGACATGGTTGCTCCCCTCCGCGCAGCCGGCCACCGGGGTGGCCGACGGCGCACGTCGGACGGTTCCGGCGGACGGCCGCCCGACAGGCCTCTGAGGGAGGAAGGGGGTGAGGCCCTGCCCGGCGACCGCCGCCGGTCATCACGGTGGGGGGAGATCCGGATTTCGTCATCCGGGTTCCGATTGCCTGTGGATAACTCGTGTGCTGTGGAGGAAAACGTTCACCCGGGCGGGGGGCTATTCGGCGAAGAATTGACGAAAGGGGGTCACCGAGATGAACCGGCGACCCGCCCCGTCCCGTTCAGCCGTTCTCCCGACCTCCGCCCGCCGCCTTCCGGACAGCGCTTCCGAACGGCTTCCGAACGGGCTCGCACCACCGATCGGAACCAGCCGTTCGATCCTCGACGGGCATGAGCAAATGGCGACACAGAGTGACGAAAGTCGATCGACGGGCCGGAGTGGCGACACCCCCTGTAAGCCGTCGACACGACGGCGGCGCACCCGCGGCGAGGGGCGTTCAAGCCCTGAAAATGGCCCCGGACGTGCGACGACCCCCGCCGGGGGGGAGAGCGGGGGTCGTCTATCCACAGCCCGGCTCGGGGGGGAGGAGCCGGACCGGGTTAGCACGGTCGCGAACGATCCGTGACTTCCATGGTGTACCCGAGCGGCCAGAAACACAAACCCGCACGCCCGCGAGTACGCCGAATGGCGGGGTCTTTTGCGGCTCCCTCTATCCTCGGTTCCCGTGGACACCACCGAGAACGCCGACGACTACGCCGACGAGTCCCAGGGCGACGCCACCGGGCCCGAAGAGCTCCGCCCGCCCGTTCGCCCCCGACCCGGCGGGCTGCGCACCGCGGCCTTCTTCGACCTCGACAAGACCATCATCGCCAAGTCGAGCGCACTGGCCTTCAGCCGCCCCTTCTACCAGGGCGGACTGATCAACCGTCGGGCCGTACTGCGCAGCGCGTACGCCCAGTTCGTCTTCCTGGTCGGCGGCGCGGACCACGACCAGATGGAGAAGATGCGCCAGTACCTCTCCGCGCTCACCCGGGGCTGGAACGTCCAGCAGGTCCGCGAGATCGTCGCCGAGACCCTGCACAACCTGATCGACCCGATCATCTACGACGAGGCGGCCTCGCTGATCGAGCAGCACCACGCGGCCGGCCGGGACGTGGTGATCGTCAGCAGCTCCGGCTCCGAGGTGGTCGAGCCGATCGGCCGGCTGCTCGGCGCGGACCACGTGATCGCCACCCGGCTCCAGGTCGAGGACGGCTGCTACACCGGCGAGATCGAGTACTACGCCTACGCCGAGAACAAGGCCGCGGCCATTCGGGAGTTGGCCGCGACCGAGGGCTACGATCTGGCCGCCTCCTTCGCCTACAGCGACTCCTCCACCGACCTGCCGCTGCTGGAGGCGGTCGGCCACCCGTCGGCGGTCAACCCGGACCGCGCGCTGCGGAAGGAGGCGCAGGCCCGGGAGTGGCCGGTGCTGGTCTTCGACAAGCCGGTGGAACTGCGGCGCCGACTGCCCGAGTTCTCGGCCCCGAGCGGCTCGGTGCTGACCGCGGTGGCGGTCGGGACGGCCGTGGTGACCGCCGGGGTGATCTGGTACCTGGCCCGCCGGAGGCGCCCCCTCGCCTGAGGCGGGCGGCCCGGCAGTCCTTGGACAAAACGGTCAATCGGGACAGACTTCTCTTTTCGGGTTCCCCTTTCCCCCGAAACGCGATACAAATGAAGCACGGCCCGCGAGACCCGGTCAGGACCTTAAGAGGTCAAACCGACAACGCAGTTCAGGCCCCACGGACCGCACGTACAGATATCCGGGCACCCACATGCAGCCGACCCGCTGTCGGGCCGCCGGACCAGACGAACGGGCAGGATCCCCGTCTGATCGGCACTTCCGGTGCATGCATGGTCACCCGGTATCTGCACCAGCGGCGGCACCCGGCAGGAGCAGGTGCCGCCGCATCCTCGTCTCCGCGCGCCCCCTCTCGGGGCGCGCGCGCCGTCCCGAGCGGGGCGCTCAGACCATCCCGCGCTGCATCGCCTCGCAGACCGCCGTGCTCTCCCGCACCCCGAGCCGCAGCGCCCGACCGCTGTACGCGATCCAGGCCGCCATCCCCTCGGGGGTTCCCGCCAGGTAGCCGGCCAGGGCTCGGCGGTAGGCGGCGGTGCCCAGCTCGGCCAGGCCGACCTCGGCCGGGCAGATCGACTTCGGGTCGAGCCCCTCGGCGATCAGCACGATCCGCTGGGCGGCCCGCGCGATCACGCCGTTATGGGCGCCGAACGGCCGCAGCGCGAGCAGTTCGCCGTGCACCACCGAGGCCACGACGAGGGCCGGCGTGCCCACGCCCTGGCCCTCCGCGCGCGCCACCAGCAGCCGGGAGAGCTGGTCGAGCCGGGCCGCGACCTCCTCCGCACCCGGAGCGGGCGGCAGCACGGGCGGCGGCCCGTCGACGGCCTCGACCTCGACGCTCTCCACCGGCTCCAGCTCCTGCGGGAACAACACCTCCGCGCCCTCCCCGGCCCGCCGCGGGCGACCGGCGGCCGGATCGCCGTCGCCGACCGCGAGCAGGTGCAGCCGGGCCAGCACCTGGAGCGGCGAGTGCCGCCAGATGCTGAGCAGCTGGCCGGCCTCGGCGGCGATCCGCAGGGCCGCGCCGACCGTCCGGGCCTCGGGGTCCGCGCCGAAGTCGCTGCGGCGGCGGACCTCCTCCAGCGGCCAGTCGGCCCCGGCCAGGGCCGCCGACGCGCGGGCGCCGCGCAGCGCGGACTCGGAGGTGACCTCGGCCGCGCGGCGACGCATCACCCGGTGGCCGTAGAGCCGGTCGACGGCCTTGCGCACCTCGGCGACCGCGTCGGGCACCCCGGGGAGCTGGGCCAGCGGGGCGAGGGGATCAGTTCCAGTGCTCACCTACCCGAGAGTAATGAACGGGCCGCCCCTCCCGGAACAGCAACCCCGCATCACCCGTTAGAGGCAATCCTCACTTCCCGCCCCCGGCGACACCCAAACCCCGGCTAGCATGGCCGCTATCGGAGACGATAACGATTTCCAACTAGGGGCGGCGTCGCGCGGCCCCTGGGCGGACGGCCCGCAGTGAGGGCCCTGAGCGAGAGCCGGAGTCCCCAGATGAAGATCGCCTTCGTCGGCAAGGGCGGCAGCGGGAAGACCACGCTGTCCGCGCTGTTCATCCGCCACCTGGCAGCCCTGGGCCGGCCGGTCGTCGCCGTGGACGCCGACATCAACCAGCACCTGGGCTCCGCGCTGGGCCTGACGGACGATCAGGCCGCCGCCCTGCCCTCACTGGGCGGGCACCTGCCGGAGATCAAGGAGTACCTGCGCGGCAGCAACCCGCTCATCCGCTCCTCCGACGAGATGATCAAAACCACGCCGCCCGGCCGCGGTTCGCGGCTGCTGCGGATCGTCGAGGAGAACCCGGTCTACGCCGCCTGCGCCCGCCCGATCGCGCTGGACGAGGGCTCGGTCCGGCTGCTGGCGACCGGCGCGTTCACCGAGGAGGACCTCGGGGTGGCCTGCTACCACTCCAAGGTCGGCGCGGTGGAGCTGCTGCTCAACCACCTGCTGGACGGCCCGGGCGAGTACCTGGTGACCGACATGACCGCGGGCTCGGACTCCTTCGCCTCCGGCCTGTTCACCCGCTTCGACCTGACCTTCCTGGTCGCCGAACCGACCCGCAAGGGCGTCTCCGTCTACCGCCAGTACAAGGACTACGCCCGCGACTTCGGCGTGCGGCTGCGGGTGGTCGGCAACAAGGTGCAGGGGCCGGACGACCTGGCCTTCCTGCGCCGCGAGGTCGGCGACGACCTGCTCACCACCTTCCGGCAGTCGGACTGGGTGCGCCGCCTGGAGCAGGGCGCCGAACCGCCGCTGAAGTCCCTGGAGACGGCCGACCGGGCCGTGCTGGAGGAGCTGCGGATCGAGGCCGACGCGGCGTACGGGAGGCGGGACGCGCGCCGCTACACCGAGCAGGCGGTGCTCTTCCACCGCCGCAACGCGGAGAGTTGGGCCAACTCCAAGGTCGGCATCGACCTCGCGACCCAGGTGGACGAGGACTTCGTCCTGGGCGGGTTCGCGGACGGCGACACGCGCACCGCGCCGGCAGGCGCCCGCGCCTGACCCCCACCACCGCCGCCGAACGGGCCGCGACCTCCCCCGCTCCGGGAGGTCGCGGCCCGTTCGCCGCGCCCGGCCCCGGAGCCGACCCCGGCGGACGGGAGCCACGACCGCTGCGACCAGCAGATTCCCGACCGTTAGGCCACCACCCATTGGGGTGAATCAGGGGGTTTTCCGCTTCCCTCCCGGAACCACGCTGTGCAAAGCTTTCATTACCCTCGGTTTACCGAGTCTTGATGGTTCGCCCGGCGGCCCCCGGTGAGACGTCCCGCACCTCGCCCGAAGCCCTGGCGGGCCTGATGGTCAACGCCGGCCGGTGACACCCGCACTCCCCCGCCGCGCCCACGCCATCCCGCCACACCGTCGCGCCCACGACAGCCGATCCGCCCCGGAGCCCCACCCCGGATTCACCGCCGGACCTGACTGCGTTCGCTCCCCCGGACAGACGGGAAGACAATGACCCTCGACATCTCCAGCGCCCCCATCGCCTCCGACACCACCGACCACGCGCCGCCGGGCGCGGGCCCCCGCATCCGGTGGGCCCAGGACCTCTCCGCGTCCCTCGTGGTCTTCCTGATCGCCGTGCCGTTCTCCCTCGGCATCGCGCTCGCCACCGGCGCCCCGCTCACCGCCGGTCTGGCCGCCGCGGCCGTGGGCGGCATCGTGGTCGGGCTGTTCGGCGGCACACCGCTCCAGGTCAGTGGCCCCTCGGCGGCGCTGACGGTGATCACCGCCGGACTGATCGCCCAGTACGGCTGGCGGGCCACCTGCGCCATCACCGTCGCCGCCGGACTGCTCCAACTCCTGCTCGGCGCACGCCGGGTGGCCCGGACCGCGCTCGCCGTCTCGCCCGCGATCGTGCACGGCATGCTGGCGGGGGTCGGGATCACCATCGCCATCGCGCAGCTGCACGTCGTCCTCGGCGGCTCGCCGCAGAGCTCCGCGATCGCCGACGTCCTGGCCCTTCCCGGCCAGTTGGCCGGCCCGCACCCACCCGCGCTGCTGGCCGGCGCGGTGACCGTGGCCGTCCTGGTCGGCTGGCCCCGGCTCGGCCGACTGCCCGGCCGAGCGGGCGAGTTCGGCGCCCGGCTGGCCAGGGTCCCCGGCCCGCTGGCCGGGGTCGCACTGGCCACCGCCCTCGTGTTCGCCCTGGACCTGCGGCTCGCCCACATCGAGCTGCCCGCCTGGCGGCCGCAGGCACTCCTGCCCGCGCTGCCGCACGGCCCGGTCCTCGGGCTGCTCGCCGCCGTCCTCACCGTCACCGCCGTAGCCAGCGTGGAGTCGCTGCTGTCCGCCGTCGCGACCGACCGGATGTCCCGCCGCACCGGCGACCTCGACCGCGAACTGCGCGGGCAGGGCCTCGCCAACCTGGTGAGCGGACTGGTCGGCGGGCTGCCGGTCGCCGGGGGCGCGGTGCGCAGCACCGCCAACGTGCGGGCCGGCGGCCAGACCAGGTGGGCCTCGGTGCTGCACGGCGTCTGGGTGCTGGCCGCCGCGCTGGCGCTGACCGGCGGACTGCGCCGGATCCCCCTGGCCGCGCTCGCCGCGCTGGTGCTGGTGGTCGGGCTGCAGATGGTGAGCTTCGCGCACATCCGCAAGGTGCACCGGCACCGCGAGTTCCCGGTCTACCTGATCACCGTGCTCGGTGTGGTGGCCGCCGGCGTGCTGTGGGGCGTCGCGATCGGCGCCGGCACCGCCGTCCTGCTCGCCCTCTACCGGCTGACCCGCGCCCATGTGGACGTGGAGACCGGCCCCGGGGGCGCGGTCACCGTCCGGACGCACGGCCCGCTCACCTTCACCACCGTGCCCCGGCTCGGTCGGGCACTGGCCGGCATCCCGGCCGGGGCCGAGGTCACCATGGTCCACGACGGCTCCTTCCTGGACCACGCCGCGTACGAGACGCTGCACACCTGGCGGGCCGGGCACCAGGAGGCGGGCGGCCTGGTCTCGATGGTGACGCGCCGCCAGGACGACGAGGTGCTCGACCCGGACGGCACCGTGCGTGCGGGCAGTTCACCGGGCCCGCACCGCTGCCGGGCCTGGACGCCCTGGGTCGGCCACCACTGCATCGAGCAGCAGGAGGACCCGCACGGCCGACTGCTGGACGGCGTCCGGGTGTTCCAGCTGCACACCGCCCCGCTGGTCCGGCCGGAACTCGCCCGGCTGGCGCGCGAGGGGCAGACGCCCTCCCAGCTCTTCCTGACCTGCGCGGACTCCCGGATGGTCACCAGCATGATCACCAACAGCGGTCCGGGGGACCTGTTCACCGTGCGGAACGTGGGCAACCTGGTGCCGGCCCCGCACGAACCCGGCGCGGCGGACGACTCGGTGGCCGCCGCGGTGCAGTACGCGGTCGAGGTGCTGGAGGTGCGCTCGATCACGGTCTGCGGCCACTCCGGCTGCGGCGCGATGCAGGCCCTGCTGGACGGCGTGCACGAGCGCCCCGGTCCGCCCACCCCGCTGACCCGCTGGCTGCGCAACGGCCGCGGCTCGCTGGACCGGCTCCGACGGGTCCCGGCGGAGTTCGCCGCCCGGCCCGCGGTGGACGTCGTGGAGCAGCTCTGCATCACCAACGTGGTCCAGCAGCTGGACCAGTTGCTGGCCAACCCGGCGGTGGAGCGCCGGGTCGAGGAGGGCACCCTGCGGCTGGTCGGGATGTACTTCGACCTCGCGACGGCCCAGGCCTACGTCCTCGACCGGGCCGCCGGGACGTTCAGCCCGGTCGAGGCCCGCACCGGGAAGGACGCGAACGGAATCGAACACCACACCGAGGCCCCCATCGGAACCGGCCCCGATGTCCGGCCGAACACAGCATCGGCCGAACGGGTGAGGGAGGATGATCGGGTTCCGGTCGAGGGCGGCGAGGAGGGCCCCCGGCTGGCCGCCTGAGAGCCGGGTCCGTGTCCCCGCCGGGCGGGCCGGGGCACGGGCCCACCCACCCCCGAACGGCCGTCCGGTCCTCCGCGGCGGACCGGACGCGAGGCCGGCCGGTCGCCGGTCGGCCGCCGCCCGGCCGTCGGTCAAAGGTCTACACCAATTCACAGGAGCCTCTTGTCAACTGCCCCGTTCGCCTGGTGAGCTGTGCGCTGGGACACACGGGACAATCCCCACGCACGGGATCGCCCCCGATCATGACTCGATGAGGAGTGCGCGTTGAGCAACGAGAGCCTGGCCAACCTGCTCAAGGAGGAGCGGCGCTTCGCCCCTCCGGCAGAGCTCGCCGCCGCCGCCAACGTCACCGTGGCCGCGTACGCGCAGGCCTCCGAGGACCGTCTGGGCTTCTGGGCCGAGCAGGCCCGTCGCCTCACCTGGGCCGTCGAGCCGACCGAGACCCTCGACTGGTCCAACCCTCCCTTCGCCAAGTGGTTCGCCGACGGCAAGCTCAATGTCGCGTACAACTGCGTCGACCGCCACGTGGAGAACGGCCTGGGCGACCGGGTCGCCATCCACTTCGAGGGCGAGCCCGGCGACGGCCGTTCGATCACGTACGCCCAGCTCAAGGACGAGGTCTCGCAGGCCGCGAACGCGCTGCTGGAGCTCGGCGTCCGCAAGGGCGACCGGGTCGCCGTCTACCTGCCGATGATCGCCGAGGCGGTCGTCGCGATGCTCGCCTGTGCCCGGATCGGCGCCACCCACTCGGTGGTCTTCGGCGGCTTCTCCTCCGACGCCGTCGCCTCCCGCATCCAGGACGCCGAGGCCAAGCTCGTCATCACCGCCGACGGCGGCTACCGGCGCGGCAAGCCCTCCGCCCTCAAGCCGGCCATCGACGAGGCGCTCACCAAGGTCGACGGCGTCGAGCACGTCCTGGTGGTCCGCCGCACCGGGCAGGACATCCCATGGACCGAGGGCCGCGACGTCTGGTGGCACGAGATCACCGCGCGCCAGTCCACCGAGCACACCCCCGAGGCGCACGACGCCGAGCACCCGCTGTTCATCCTCTACACCTCGGGCACCACCGGTAAGCCCAAGGGCATCCTGCACACCTCGGGCGGCTACCTCACCCAGGCCAGCTACACCCACCACGCGGTCTTCGACCTCAAGCCGGAGACCGACGTCTACTGGTGCACCGCCGACATCGGCTGGGTCACCGGCCACTCGTACATCGTCTACGGGCCGCTCTCCAACGGCGCCACCCAGGTCATCTACGAGGGCACCCCGGACACCCCGCACCAGGGCCGGTTCTGGGAGATCGTCCAGAAGTACGGCGTGACCATCCTCTACACCGCGCCGACCGCGATCCGCACCTTCATGAAGTGGGGCGACGACATCCCCGCGAAGTTCGACCTGTCCTCGCTGCGGGTGCTGGGCAGCGTCGGCGAGCCGATCAACCCCGAGGCCTGGATCTGGTACCGGGAGCACATCGGCGGCGGCACGTGTCCGATCGTGGACACCTGGTGGCAGACCGAGACGGGCGCCATCATGATCAGCCCGCTGCCGGGCGTCACCGAGACCAAGCCGGGCTCGGCCCAGCGCGCCCTGCCGGGCATCGCGGCCACCGTGGTGGACGACAACGCCGCCGAGGTGTCGAACGGCTCCGGCGGCTACCTGGTGCTCACCGAGCCGTGGCCGTCCATGCTGCGCACCATCTGGGGCGACGACCAGCGCTACATCGACACCTACTGGTCGCGCTTCGAGGGCCGCTACTTCGCCGGTGACGGCGCCAAGAAGGACGAGGACGGGGACATCTGGCTGCTCGGCCGGGTGGACGACGTCATGCTCGTCTCGGGCCACAACATCTCGACCACCGAGGTCGAGTCGGCCCTGGTCGGCCACCCGTCCGTGGCCGAGTCCGCCGTGGTCGGCGCGACCGACGCCACCACCGGCCAGGCCATCGTCGCCTTCGTGATCCTGCGCGGCGGTGCCACCGAGAGCCCCGAGCTGGTCGAGGAGCTGCGGGCCCACGTCGGCCGCACGCTCGGCCCGATCGCCAAGCCGAAGCAGATCAAGGTGGTCGGCGAGCTGCCGAAGACCCGCTCCGGCAAGATCATGCGCCGCCTGCTGCGCGACATCGCCGAGGGCCGCGAGGTCGGTGACACCACCACCCTGGCGGACAGCACGGTGATGAGCCAGATCCAGGCCCAGCTGCCGTCCTCGGACAACGGCAACGGCTGAGCCCACCGGGCCGGCGGCCGCTGACCCTCCGGGTCCGCGACGGCTGACCCACTGAGACAACGGCTGTGCCCCGGACGGTGATCACCGTCCGGGGCACAGCCGTTTCGCCATCCGTTTCGTCAGCCGTACGACAACCGTCTCGTCGGCCGTCTCGCCGGTCGTTCCGCCGGTCGTTCCGTCAACCGCCGCTTCCGCACCCGTTCGGGTACAGAGCGGCCGTTCGGGTGCCGGGTCGCTGCTCCTCCGGAGTGCAGAACCGGCCCGTAGGGCTTAAGTCCTTGGATAGGACAATCCGGATGTCACCCAAACGTCCCGCTAGACTATTAAGGACGCATCAAGATCCCTGACGGGAGTCGCGGGCGTCACAGGGCGCGCCGGGAAGTCTGGTCGGCAACTGCACCACCCGTGCATCCGTTGCCGCTCCCAGCCCCAGGAGGTCCCCGTGACCGACCAGCCGCCCGTCCACGAGCCGACGAACCGCCGCCGGCAGTTCCTCGGCCGGCTGTCACTGCCCGAGCGCACCTTCATCACCGACGCCCTGCGCACCGAGACGGTCGGCGGCATGCTGCTGCTGGGCGCCGCCGTCATCGCGCTGATCTGGGCCAACGTCTGGCCGCAGGCCTACCAGAGCGTGCTCGACTACACCGTCGGCCCCTCCGCCCCGCTCCACCTCGACCTCTCCCTGGCCACCTGGGCCAAGGACGGCCTGCTGGCGATCTTCTTCTTCGTCGCCGGGATCGAGCTCAAGCGCGAGTTCGTCGCGGGTGAGCTGCGCACGCCCAGTGCCGCGCTGCTGCCCGTGGTCGCCGCCGTCTGCGGGGTGGCGCTGCCCGCGATCCTCTTCGCCCTGGTGAACTCCGGCCCCGGCGGGCACCCCGGCGGCTGGGCGATCCCGACCGCCACCGACATCGCCTTCGCGCTCGGCGTGCTGGCCGTGGTCGGCAGCCACCTGCCGTCCGCGCTGCGCGCCTTCCTGCTCACCCTGGCGGTCGTCGACGACCTGATCGCGATCCTGATCATCGCGATCTTCTACAGCCACGGCATCAAGTTCTGGGCGCTCGGCCTCGCCTTCGCCGGGCTGGTGCTGTTCTGGTTCCTGCACCGGCGCGGCGTCCACGGCTGGTACCTCTTCGTGCCGCTGGCCGTCGTGAACTGGGCGCTGATGCACGAGAGCGGCATCCACGCCACGGTGGCGGGCGTCGCGATGGGCCTGATGCTGCGCTGTCACCGGGAGGGCGACGAGCAGCACTCCCCCGGCGAGCACATCGAGCACCTGGTCCGCCCGTTCTCGGCCGGCCTGGCCGTCCCGGTGTTCGCCCTGTTCTCGGCCGGCGTGGCCGTCTCCGGTCCGAAGCTGCGCGAGGTGTTCACCCAGGCCGCACCGCTCGGCATCGTGATCGGTCTGCTGGTCGGCAAGTCGGTGGGCGTGCTGGGCGGCGCCTGGCTGACCGCCCGGTTCACCAGGGCCGAGCTGAACCCGCGGCTCAAGTGGGCCGACATGGTCGCGGTCTCGGTGCTCGCGGGCATAGGTTTCACCGTCTCGCTGCTGATCAGCGAGCTGGCCTTCCCGGACGACCCGGCGCTCGCCGCCCGGGCCAAGACGGCCGTGCTGGTCGGCTCGGTGCTCGCCGCGGCGGTCGCCACGGTCCTGCTGAAGCTGCGCAACCGGCACTACCGCGAGCTGTGCGAGGAGGAGGACCGGGACCTGGACGGGGACGGTGTCCCGGACGTCTACCAGGAGGACGACCCGGCCTGGCGGGCACGGGTCGGCGAGACGGCCCGCCCGACGAGCGACGAGGGGCAGGCCCCCTCCCCCGACCCCCGGGACCGGCCCGGCCAGCCCGGCTGAGGCACCTGGGAGCCCCCTGGAGAACCCCTCCGGAAAAGCGCCCCGCAAACCCCTCCGGGAGGCCTCCGGAGCGCCCCGGCCGCCGGGACACGTCCCTCCGGCGGGGCCCCGGAGTGGTGTCCGACTGACCGGTAGGGGCATGATTCTGAGCTGTCGACAACCCACAGACGCCTCCGGACCCCCCACCGGCCCCCGGAACCGCACACCCGCGGCGGCGTCACGCCGTACAGCCGCAGAGGAGAACCGCTGATGCCCGCAGGAGCCGCAGACCCGTCCAGCAACGGCCGGGCGCCCTACGAGGGCGAGCGTTCGGTGGGGCAGCTGTTCGCGGCGGCCACCGCCGACCTGTCCGCGCTGGTCCACGACGAGATCGCGCTCGCCAAGTCCGAGATCCGGGCGGACGTCAAGCGCGGCGTCTCGGGCGGCGTCTCGCTGATCGTCGCCGGCGTGGTGGCGCTGTTCTCCATCCCGATGCTGAGCGCCGCGGCGGCCTTCGGCATCCACGCGCTGGGCCTGTCGCTGGGCTGGTCCTTCCTGATCGTGGCGGGCGCCTACCTGCTGCTCGCGGTGCTGCTCGGGATGCTGGCCTGGCGCTCGTTCAAGAAGATCGAGAAGCCGGTGCGCACCATCGAGGGCGCCCAGAAGACCGCCGACGTGCTGAAGAACGCCCGGCCGCGCCCGGCCACCCAGGAGGAGATCGACCGGGCCTTCGGCCGCATCCCGTAAACCGGCGCCCGGCAACCGGCGCCCCATAACCGGCGTCCCGTCACCGACCAGGCGCCGCCGGGGCCGCGGCAGGACGACGCCAGGGCAGCAGGGCAACAGCAAGGGGCGGACGGCGCCGCGTCGACGGGCGCCGGACCGGCCGACAACGAGTGCCGGGCACGTGTCCGACGCGCGGATGTGACACGCTCTCGGTATGCCGCTTGACCAGACGCCCGTGCCCGCGCAGCCGTCCGCCGACTCCGGCCCCGACTCCGGTCCTGACTCCGGCGCCGGGCTCACTCCCGAAGGCCCCGAAGGCCCCGGCGGCCCCGGCGCCGCCTCCGAGGACACCGGCCCCGAGGACAACAGTCCGCTCTCCGCCGGGACCTCGGCGGAGAGCGGCGAGGCCTGGAACGTCCGGCAGCCCGGCCCGTGGACGCACCGCGACCTCGCGGCCAACGGCGCCCGCTTCCACATCGCCGAGCTGGGCTCCGGCCCGCTGGTGCTGCTGGTGCACGGCTGGCCCGAGTACTGGTGGGCCTGGCGCCACCAGCTGACCGCGCTCGCCGAGGCCGGCTACCGGGCGGTGGCGCTCGACCTGCGCGGCATAGGCGGCAGCGACCGCACCCCGCGGGGGTACGACCCTGGCAACCTCGCCCTGGACATCACCGGGGTGATCCGCTCGCTCGGCGAGCGCCGGGCGCACCTGGTCGGGCACGCCTCCGGCGGCACCCTGGCCTGGGTGGCGGCGGTGATGCGGCCGTCCGTCATCCAGAGCCTCACCGTGGTCTCCGCCGCGCACCCGCGGGACCTGCGCCGCGCGCTGCTGACCGACCGCCGGCAGTTCGCCGCCTTCGACCACGTGCTGGGCTTCCAGCGGCCGTGGATACCGGAACGCCGCCTGGTGGCCGACGACGCCGAGCTGGTCGGCCGCTACCTGACCTCCTGGACCGGTCCGAACGGCCTGGACGAGGCCGCGCTGCACGCGTACCGGCAGGCGATCCAGATCCCCAGCACCGCCCACTGCTCGATCGAGCCGTACCGCTGGCTGCTGCGCTCGATGGCCCGGCCGGACGGCATCCAGTTCGCCCGGCGGATGAAGAAGCCGATCACCGCGCCGACCCTGCACGTCCAGGGCGCCGCGGACCCGGTGCTGCTGTCGCACACCGCGCTCGGCGGCGGCGAGTACGTCGCGGCGCCGTACCGCTGGCGGCTGCTGCCAGGGGTCGGGCACTTCCCGCACGAGGAGGCGCCGGAGGAGTTCACCGCCGAGCTGCTGGACTGGATCGGCCGCCACAAGGAGTGACCCGGTACGGTCCCGCCCGGTGCGGCCGCACGAACCGGGGGCACGGCCGTACGGAACGGGGGGCACGGCCGCACCGGGCGGGGACGCGGCCGTACGTGCGGTCCACGGGGCGGGCTCTCGGCCCCAACTCCCCTATCTTTACGCTCATATGACAACCGCATAGGCCAATTTCGGCGAGGCCCGGGCGGTTACCTCCACCGGCCCAGGGGCATCCCTTCCGGTATGAGTTGGATGCCCGAAAGCGGCGGCGCCCCGCGCGGCCGACGTCACAACAGCCCCCAGCGCTCCGCCCACCGGCCCGACCGGGCGGACGACCTCGGTTTCGACGGCCCCGACGGCCGTCAGCGCACGGAGCGGCGGCAGCTCGGCATCCCCCGCATCCTCGGCCGGCGCGCCCGCTGGGTGGGCGCACGACTGCGGCGCGAGACCTGAGGCCTCGCGCCGCGTCCACCGTCGGCCGGTGCGCCGGGCGCCGGAAGCGCCCGGCGGGCCCGACAGGCCCGTTCAGTTCACCGTCGTCACAGACACCGTCGCCTCAGTTCACGATCGTCGGCGACAGCGCGGTGAACCAGAGCAGGACGAAGGTCGCCACCGACATGATCGGCACCAGCACCTTGGTCTCGACGCTGTTGCCGCTGCGCTTGATCAGCACGACCTCGTAGCGCTCCTTGTGCGGCCAGAGCAGCGGCGCGCCCTTCTTGGTCAGGCAGTCGCCGAGCAGGTGCGCCAGCGTGCCCAGGGCCACCGCGTACGGCAGCCAGCCGGGCGAGTTGGGCATCCAGGTGTTCATCCCGAAGGTGCCGAGCGCGGCCAGGCCGATGACGGTGATCCACGCCTCCGGGCCGTCGCCCGGCGGGCAGAGCCGCAGCGCCCGGATGGCGAGCGCCAGCAGGAAGAAGGTCAGCCCGAGGGTGAAGTAGCGGCCCAGGTAGGTGACCCCGGCCCAGGTGCCGGCGCCCATCAGCGCGACGAACAGCAGCGAGTGGGTGGCGTGCCGGTGGCCGCCGGAGATCCAGGCCACGAAGCGGCAGAGCATCTTGGAGACCGGACCGAGGAAGTTGGCGATCGAGCCGTCGTGGTGGTCGAGGTCCGGCAGCAGGGCCGCGCCCGCGCACAGCACCGTGCCCATCAGTATGTCCGCGGGCTGCAGGGTGGTGTGCAGCAGCAGCGGGGGCAGGAAGGGGGCCGAGGCCGCGTACAGCATCGCCCCGCTCACCGCGTGCGAGTGACCCATCATCGGACTGCCACGACCTCCTGTCGGGCCCACCCCGGGACGGCGCCCGGTTGAGCCGAACGGGTGAGCGCGGCCGAGGCTACCAGTGCCGTCTGACGGAGCGACGGATATCGGCCGCTCCGGCCCGGCGCGACTCCCCGGGCTCCGGCCCCCCGGTCAGAGCGCGCAGCCCTGGGTGTCCACCCGGGCGGTCGCGGCGCCGCCCTGCACGGCGTCCTCGCGCACCTCGGCCGCGGTCAGCACGTAGCCGGTGTCCGCGCTGTCCAAGGACTTGGCGAAGACCACGCCGTACACCTCGCCGTCCGGGGTGAGCAGCGGTCCGCCGCTGTTGCCCTGCCGGACCAGCGAACGCACCGAGTAGACGTCGCGGACCACCTGGCCGCGGTGGTAGATGTCCGGGCCGTTGGCCTGGATCCGGCCGCGGATGCGGGCCGGCTGGACGTTGAAGGCGCCGTTCTCCGGGAAGCCGGCCACGATCGCGCTGTCGTTGGTCCTGGCCTCGCCCGCGAAGGCCAGCGGGGGCGCGTTCAGCTTGGGCACGTCCAGGACGGCGATGTCGCGCTGCCAGTCGTAGCGGACCACCGTCGCGTCGTACAGCTGGCCGACGCCGCCGATCTGCACGGTCGGCTCGTTGACCCCGCCGACCACGTGGGCGTTGGTCATCACCCGGTGCGGGGCGAAGACGAAGCCGCTGCCCTCCAGGGTCTTGCCGCAGGAGGTCGCCGTGCCGACCACCTTGACCAGGCTCTGCCGGGCCCGCGCCACCGCCGGGCTGCCGGCCAGCGCGGGGTCGGGGCTGTCGACCTGGGTGATCGGCTCGTGCTCGAAGGGGTTGAAGACCTGCGGGAAGCCGTTGCGGGCGAGCACCTTGGAGAAGTCCGAGAACCAGTTCGGCGCGTCGTCGGGCAGCGCGTTCTGCACCCCGCCGAGGACCGCCGAGGACCGGACCTGCTTGGAGACCGTCGGGAGCGACGCCCCGGCCAGCGCCGAACCGATCAGCCAGGCCACCAGCAGCATCGAGACGACGTTCACCACCGCGCCGCCGCTCGCGTCCAGCACCCGGGCCGGGCGGCGGCCGATGTGCCCGCGCAGCTTCCAGCCGAAGTGCGCGGTGACCGCCTGGCCGATCGCGGCGAGGACGATCACCACCACCACGGCCACCACCGAGGCCGTCGTGCCGGGGCCGATGTGGTCGAGCAGCAGCAGCGGCAGCAGCTCGACGGCGAGCAGGCCGCCGCCGAGGAAGCCGACCAGTGAGAGCACGCCGACCACGAAGCCCTGCCGGTAGCCCGACACGGCGAATGCCACGGCCGCGGCGATCAGCAGCACATCCAGGACGTTCACTCGGACACCCTCCCACGGCCCGCGCGCCGGACGCGCCGGCGGCCCGTCACGAAGCGTCGGCGTCGCCGCCCGGCAGCACCCGGGAGTGTTCGAGGTCGCCCTGGACCAGGGCCAGCGCCTCGTCCGACAGGTCGACGACCTTGGACGGGTCCCAGGGCAGCTCCAGGCCGCTGTGGTGCAGCACCCGGTCGATCACCCCGGCGGTGAAGCCCCAGACCAGCCGCCCGGCGACCGCGAAGGCGGGCCCGACGTGCCCGGACGGATGGCGCAGCCGCACCCGGTTCTCCGGGTCCGCCAGCTCCGCGACGGTGACCCGGAACACCGCGCCGGTCTCCGCCGCGTCCACCGGGCGCACCGGCGACTCCTCGCGCCACCAGCCGAGCACCGGGGTCACCACGAAGCTGCTCACCGGGATGTACAGCCGGGGCAGCTCCGCGAACACCTGCACCCCGGCCGGGTCCAGGCCGGTCTCCTCCCAGGCCTCGCGCAGCGCCGCCGCGATCGGGCCCGGGCCGTTCGGGTCGCCGTCCTCCGGATCCAGCGCGCCGCCCGGGAAGGACGGCTGCCCGGCGTGCGAGCGCAGCGAGCGGGCCCGCTCGATCAGCAGCAGGTCCGGGCCCTGCGGCCCCTCGCCGAACAGCATCAGCACGGCCGCCGGACGGCCGCCCTCGGCCGGCGGCAGGAACCGGCTCAGCTGCTCCGGCATCACCCGCTCGGCCGCCTCCCGGACCGGCTCCAGCCAGGCCGGCAGCCCGTCCAGCTCGATGCCCCGCGCGACTCCCCCGGCCTCCGGCCCGGGGTGCCCGCACCGCCCGCTCACGCGTCCACCGCCAGGTCCGCGACCTGTCCGTGGTGGACGGCGGCGTCCGCACGGGCGGCCGCCTCCCCGGGGAAGTCGGCCGGCGGCCGCAGCCGCTGCCCGGGCTGGCCGCCCATCTCGTACTTCAACAGCTTGCGTGCCTTCTCCGGGTCGGTCTCCCCCTCGCCGTACGAGGGGCAGAGCGGCGCGATCGGGCAGGCGCCGCAGGCGGGCTTCTGGGAGTGGCAGATCCGGCGGCCGTGGAAGACCACCCGGTGCGAGAGCATCGTCCACTCCGACTTCGGGAAGATCTCGGCGACGGCCGCCTCGACCTTCACCGGGTCGTCCTCGGTGGTCCAGGCGAACCGGCGGGCCAGCCGCCCGAAGTGGGTGTCCACGGTGATGCCGGGGACCCCGAAGGCGTTGCCGAGGACGACGTTGGCGGTCTTGCGGCCGACGCCGGGCAGGGTCACCAGGTCGGCCAGCCGACCGGGGACCTCGCCGCCGAACTCGTCGCGCAGCGCTATCGACAGGCCGATGAGCGACTTCGCCTTGTTCCGGAAGAAACCGGTCGGGCGGATGACCTCCTCCAGCTCCTCCGGGTTCGCCGCCGCCATGTCCTCCGGCGTCGGGTACTTCGCGAACAGCGCCGGGGTGGTCTGGTTCACCCGGAGGTCGGTGGTCTGCGCCGACAGCACGGTGGCCACCAGCAGTTGGAAGGGGTTCTCGAAGTCCAGCTCCGGGTGCGCGTACGGGTACAGCTCCGCCAGCTCGCGGTTGATCCGCCGGGCCCGCCGCACCATCGCCAGGTGCGATTCCGGCTTCCTCGGCTTCACCGCCGCCGTCTTCACCGCCGCCGTCCTCGCCACCGGCTTCTTCGCCGCGGCCTTCCGGACCTTGCTCTCTGCCATGCACGAAGGCTACGCCGACCGGAGGACCGCTCGGGGCCGATCAAGCACGGAAACCCGCCCTGGCAAGGCCTGTTGTCTAATGAACTCCGCCCGTGGCCGTCACCTGACAGGGGGAGTGTGCGGATGATCAGGGTCCTGCTGGCAGAGGACATGAGCATGGTGCGCGGCGCGCTGATGGCCCTCCTCGCGTACGAGGAGGACCTGGAGGTCGTCGCCGACGTGGAGCGCGGGGACCAGGTGGTGCCGACCGCCCTGGAGGTGCGCCCGGACGTCGCGGTGCTCGACATCGACCTGCCCGGACTGGACGGGCTGCGGGCGGCCGCCGAACTGCACGAGAAGCTCCCCGGCTGCCGGACACTGGTCCTCACCGGACTGGTGCGACCCGCCCACCTGCGCGCCGCGCTCTCCGCCCGTGCGCTCGGGTTCCTCGGGAAGGACGCCCCGGCCCGGGAGCTGGCCGCGGCGATCCGCAAGGTGGCCGCCGGTGAGCGCGTCGTCGACCCGGAGCTGGCGCTGGCCGCCCTGGACACCCGGGAGAACCCGCTGACGCCCCGGGAGTCGGAGGTCCTGCGGCTCGCGGCGCGGGGGGACTCCGTCAGCGAGATCGCCGCCCGGCTGTTCGTCTCGACGGGCACCGCGCGCAACCACCTGGCCGCCGCGGTGGCCAAGACCGGGGGCCGCGGCCGGGTCGACGCGATCCGGATCGCCGAGGAGATGGGCTGGCTGCCGACGGTGGGTCCGGATCGTTCCCGGTGATCCGCCGACCCGGAGGCGTCGGGTCACCGGATCCACGGGGCGACGGGGCGACGGGGCGACGGACCGTGCGTTTCCCATGGATCCGGCCGTGGACGGCCCACGGTGCGGCTCACCGAAGCCTTCCTTCGTCAACGAATGGAATTCCGTCCGAAGCGCCCGGAGCTAGGCTCGCGATGTCATCGAGGGCGTACCGGCGGGGGGCTGAGCCACGTGTTGAAGCTGGCCTGGCGGACGGTACGGGCCCGGAAGGCGGGCTTCGCCGGAGCCTTCACCGCGCTCCTCTGCGCCCTGGTCCTGACCACCGCCTGCGGGGTCCTGCTGGAGTCCGGCCTGCGCGCGGGCACGCCGACCGAACGGTACGCCGCGGCCCCCCTCGTGATCGGCCACGGCCATCGCCTCCCGGACGCCGGACCGCTGACCGGCGCACTCGCCGAACTGCCCGGCGTCTCGGCCGCCCTCCCCGAGCTCTCCTTCCCGGCGGCCGTGGCCACCGCCGACGGGCGGGTCCTGTCCGGACCGCAGGGCGGCCCCTCGCTCGGGCACTCCTGGACGAGCGCCGCCCTCGCCCCGTTCCGGCTGGCCTCCGGCCGCGCCCCGGCCGGACCGGACGAGGTGGTCCTCGACACCGCGACGGCCGCCCGCGCCGGGGTCGCGCCCGGCGGCACCGTACGGCTGGCCACCACCGGGGCGCCGCGCGACTACACCGTGTCCGGACTGGCCGCGCCGCCAAGGGAGTTGTCCCGCCAGAGCGCGCTCTTCTTCAGCCCCGGGCAGGCCGCCCGGCTCGCCGGGACGACGACCGGCGCGGACGCGATCGGCATCACCGTCACGGAGGGGACCGACCTGCGGGCACTGGCCGGGCAGGCCCGGCGGGCGCTCGCCGAGGCGCGGGCCCGCGACGGCGAGGCGGACTGGTCCGGGCCCCGGGTGCACACCGGCGACGAGCGCGGCGAGCTGGAGCTCACCGGCACGTCCGGGCCCGGGGACGCCCTCTCCTCGCTCGCCGGGACGATGGGCGTCCTGTCGCTGCTCGTCTCGACCTTCGTGGTGGCCGGGGCGCTCGCGCTCTCCGTCCAGCAGCGGCTGCGCGAGATGGCCCTGCTGCGGGCGGTCGGCGCCACCACCGGGCAGGTGCGGCGGATGGTCGCGCTGGAGACGCTGCTGCTGACCCTCGCGGCCGCGGTCGTCGGCCTCCCGGCCGGGACCGGCCTCGCCGCACTGCTGCGGGGCGTACTGGTCGACCGCGGGGTGGTCGGCCCGGACGTGCCGCTGCACATCGGGCCGACCGCCCCACTGGTCGTCCTCGGCGGCACCGTCATCACCGCCCAGCTGGCCGTCCGGGCCGCCGCGCGCCGGGCCTCCCGGGTCGAACCCACCCGGGCGCTGCGCGACGCCTCGGCGCCGCCGCCGCGGATCGGCCGGCTCCGTGCCTGCCTCGGGCTGGCGACGCTCGCCGTCTGCGGCGTGGTGCTGGCCCACTCGACGGGCGGCCGCGACGGGGCCGGTACGGCCGAGGGCATGGTGGTGCCGCTGCTGCTCGGGGTGGCCCTGCTCGGGCCGCTGATCGGCCGGGTCGCCGGTGTGGTGATCGGCGGGCCGGTGGGCCTGCTCTTCCCGGTCGCCGGGTTCCTCGCCTCCGCCTCCCTGCGGGCCCAGCCCCGCCGCTTCGCGGCCGCCGTCACCCCGCTGGTGCTGGCGGTGGCCTTCAACGGCAGCATGCTGCTCGTCCCGGTCGTCAAGGCGCAGGCCGGCGCCGCCGAGGAGGGCCGGCGGCTGCTGGCCGACCACGTGGCCCAGGCGAGGGGCATCGGACTGCCGACGGAGTTCACGGAAGCCGTCCGCGGGTTGCCCGGCGTCGCGGCGGCCGGCGGCCTGGTCCCCGGCTTCGTCATGGTGTCCTCGGGCTCCGCGGCGGACGGCGGCGGCGTCGCCGGGGCGGACGCCCGGATCGTGGACCCGCAGGGGCTGGAACAGCTGCTCGACCCCGGGGTGACGGCCGGCTCGCTGGACCGGCTGCGCGGCGAGAGCATCGCCCTGGGGCGGCGGACGGCCTCCCGCCTCAAGGTCGGCGTCGGGGCCCCGGTCCGGATCCGCTGGGATGACGGCAGCGACAGCACCGCCACGGTGGCGGCCGTCTACGAGCGCGAGGACCGCTTCGCCGACGCGTTGCTGCCCACCGGATTCGCCGCCGCCCACCTGCCGGACCTGCTCGCGGCGACCGTACTGGTCCGCACCGCCCCCGGCGCCGACCCCGGGCAGGTGACCCGGGAACTCCAGGGGCTCACCCCGGCCTACCCGATGGCCCGGATCAGCGACCGGGCCGACTACGACGCGGCACGCCGGCACCAGCAGGAGGCGGCCACCGCGGTGGCCCGGCTGCTGCTCGGCGTCATCAGCCTGTTCACCGCCATCTCCGTCGTCAACACCATGGTGATGGCCACGTCCGAACGGCTGCGCGAGTTCGCGCTGCTGCGGATGGTGGGGACCACGCGCCGCCAGGTGCTGCGGATGATGGCCTGGGAGGGCGGGATCACGGTCGCCGTGGCGCTCCTCCTCGGCGCGGCGGTCACCGCCGCCGTCCTGGTCCCGGTCGGCCTGGCGCTCGGCGGCCCGGCCTGGCCCGCGCCGCCCGGGAGTTGGGTGGCCGCGGTGCTGGGCGGGGCGGCGCTGCTGGGGGCGGGCACCGTCCTGCTGACCACCTGGCTGGCCCTGCGGCGGGAGCCGACCGAGGCGATGGGGATGCGCGAATAGCCGGGCCGCGTGGACCTGTCGGCCGTACCGGGCAGGCGGACCGCGGTCAGGCGGCGCGGGCGGCCGACCGGGCGGGCGCGGCCTCGACGACGGCCGCGAGGTGGAACCAGCCCGCTCCGTCCCGCTCGGCGGTCAGCCGGCCGCCGACCGACCGCAGCCGCTCGGTGAGGTTCCCGATGCCGCGCCCGCCGCCCGGTTCGCGCGCTACGCCGCCGGGTTCGTCCGGACCTTCGCCCAACTCGCCTGGCACGTCGCCGGTTTCGTCCGGAACGCCGTCGTTGGAGACCACCAGGCGCACCGTGCCGAGGTCGTCCCGGCCCGCCCGGATCCCGCAGCGCCGGGCCGTGCTGTGCCGGAGCAGGTTGGTGACCGCCTCGCGCAGCACGGTGGCCAGCACCGCGTCGAGTTCGGGCCGCAACCCCTCGCAGTCCAGGTCGGCCTCGACCTCGATCCCGGCCGCCCGCAGCGCCGCGACCGCCGAACGCGCCTCCCGCGCCAGGGACATCCGGACGTCGCCGCTGGAGAGCCGGCGGGTGTCCGCCATCGCCTGCCGCACCAGCGCCAGCACCTCGGCGAGCTCCACACGGGCCCGCTCCGGGTGCTCCGCGGCCAGCCGCTCGACGAGCTGGCACTTCAGCGCCGCCACCGAGAGGCTGGAGCCGAGCAGGTCGTGCAGGTCGCGCGCGAAGCGCAGCCGCTCCCGGTCCACCGCGAGCTCGGCCAGCTCGGTCCGGGCCGCCCGCAACTCGGCGATCAGGTCGGCGAGTCGGGCCACCCCGTACACCACGATGCCACCCACGACGATGGACACCGACGCGTTGACGCACTGGCCGGTGTTCCCGCCCAGCGCCGCGCAGAGCGGGTACTGGGCGACCACCAGCGCGGCGGCCAGCGCCCAGGAGCGCGGCGCCGCGACGGTCAGCAGCACCGATCCGGCGAACGAACCGGGGATGCCGACCCACGTCCCGTCGAGGAGCAGGAAGGGCAGGTAGGTGAGCACCCCGTGGGCGACCAGGCTCCACGGCCACCAGTGCCGCGCCAGGCGCCACGGGCCGGCGTGCCCGATCTGGAAGCCGAGCAGGACCAACAGGAGGGCGACGGCGGGCAGTTGGTAGGCCAGACCGTCGTGGTTGCGGACCGTGGCCACCGCCGAGGCGGCGCAGAAGCCGATAGCGGTCATGACCACGATGCCCCGGGTGAGCCGCGTGAGGGGGTCGGCCGAGCCGCCCGGGCGCTTCGGCCGGAGACGATCGCCGCCGGTTCGGTCCGCGCTGTGGCCCAAGGGGAGCTCCCGGTAGACGACTCGACACGCCGCACGCGACGTACGGAGCCCGCTTCGTACCCGACGCGCCCCCGTACACCGCACCGCGAGCATACGTTCCCACCGGAGCAGCGCCGTTGACGCTTCGTCGGAGTCCGTCGAGCCGGCAGCCGGGGCCCGTCGGCTCAGCCCGGGGTGCGGCCGATCGTCCCCTCCAGGCTGTTCAGCAGGCCGCTGAGGGCCTCGGCGAGCCGGTCCTGCTCGGCGGGGGTGAGGCCGGCCAGCAGGGCGCGGTCGTGGGCGACCAGCTCCTGGATCAGCCCGTCCACCAGGGTGCGGCCCTGCTCGGTGAGCGCGAGGTGGGCGACCCGGCGGTCCCGGTCGTCGGTGCGGCGGCTGACCAGGCCGCGCTCCTCCAGCAGCCGCAGCCGCTTGGTGACGGCCGCGCCGGAGGCGAAGCTCTCCCGGGCGAGCTGGGTGGGGGTCAGTTCGCGGTCGAGGCGGAGCAGGGCGCCGAGGATGTCGAACTCGGCGCGGGTGAGGCCGGCCCGGGTGAGCGGGTCGGGGGTCTGCTGGAGCAGGGCGGCGCAGCGGTTGATCCGGCCGAGGACGGCGATCGGACCGGTGTCCAGCCCCGGGTAGGCCCGCTCCCACTGGCGCAGCACACCTGCGACGACGTCCTCCACGCGTGCTGCTCCCGTTCTGCGGCCTGCCGGTCGGCTTCGACCCTGTCGATCCTAGGGCGTGTCCGGCTGGTCCCCTCGGCCGCGGCGTTCCAACAGGGCGGCCAGCAGGTGGTGGGACCGCTGCTCGGCGGCGGCGGCGCGCTGGTGCGGGAGGGCGGGGCGGCGCCACTCGCCGGCGGCGGTATCGGTGGCCTCGCGCAGTTCCAGCAGCGCGGCGGCGAGGCCGGTGCGGGCGGCGCGCGCTTCCGGGGCGCTCGCGGCGGAGACGCCGGAGACGGCGGCCAGGGCCCGGTGGCCGGCGGCCTCGGCTCCGGCCAGGGCGTGGGTCAGCCGGGTGGCGGTGCGGCGGTTGGTGACCAGCAGGCAGGCCGCGAGGCCGGTGAGCGCGCCGACGCAGGTGTCCAGCCAGCGGTCGGCGACCAGCGTCCCGACCGGCTGCGGGCCCGCGAACTCCGTCATCAGCAGCGCCATCGGGGTCACGAAGACCGTCGCCAGCCAGTAGCTGCGGGCGATCGTCGCCTCGGCCCCGAACTGGCAGAGCAGCCCGAGCCCGATCAGCGCCACCGGGCCCGAGTGGGCGACGGGCAGCGCGGCGGTGAACAGCAGCAGGCCGAGCAGGTTGCCCAGGACCCGCTGCAGCGCGCGCTGCCAGGACAGCGTGCTGTTGGCCTGGAACACCGAGGCGGCGGTGACCACCGCCCAGTACGGCCGGCCGACGCCGAGCGCCAGCGAGAGCCACCCGGCGGCGGCGCAGCCGACCGCGACCCGCAGCGCGATCGGCAGCAGCGCCGAACCCGGTCGCAGCGCCCGCCGCAGCGGTGGCCGGGGGCCGGGCCGGCGGGCGGCCGCGGCCTCCGTCTCCGCCGCCTCCGCCTCGGTGAGGTCGGGCGACGGCAGCGGGCGGCCGCGCCGGAGCTCGCGGGCCCGGTCGAGGTACCACCCGGCGTCCTCGGGCCGGGCCGGTCCAACGAGCGCGGCCTCCGCGCGGACCAGCAGCCGCTCGGGCGCGTCGCCGAGGGCGCGCCGCCGGGCGGGGGCGGAGAGCGCGAGGCTCTGCCGGGCCGCCTCGACCGCGCCGACCAGGGCGGTACGGGCGGCGGCGTCCGGCCGGCCGGGACCGGTCCGCAGCAGCCGGGCCGCGGCCTCCAGAGCGCGGGCGGTGGCGATCCGCTCGGGCCCGTACGGGCGCACCAGGGCCGGGGCCATGCAGACCAGCCAGGCCAGTGCGGCGCCGAGCGCGGTGAGCGCCAGGTGCGGCGGGACCTCGCCGAGCCGCTGCGGGAGGAAGGCGCAGCTGGAGGAGGTGAAGGTGATGATCAGACTGCCGGGCGGGCCGACCCGGGCGGCGTCGCAGAACAGCTTGTGCAGGGCGGCGAGCACCGCCGCGACCGCGACCAGGACGGCGGCGTCGCGGGTCAGCGCGGCGGCGGTGAGGGCGGCACCGGTGCTGAGCACGGTCCCGAGCAACACGCCGACCAGCATCCGGGCCCGGGCCCGGTACGGCAGGCCGTGCCCGTACAGCGCGCCCAGGCCGCCGGCCGAGGTGTAGAGGGCGAGGTCGAGCCGGCCGAGGCCGAGCAGGGTGAGGTTGAGCGCGCCGAGGGTGACCACGGCGCTGAGCGCGGGCTTGTGCCAGCCGTCCCCGGCCGGACCGACCCGAAGTGCCTGGCGGAACTGGGCGGTGGTGACCATGCAAAAAGATTAACAGGTAATTTATCCGTGAAATATATGTCCGCGGTGCCGCGCACCGGACACCCACACGGCGAGGGCAATTCCCTGTTCGAGTCGGACGGACAAGAGTTCGACCGACAACCGTCGGAGGCCTCCCGTTCCCGGGCCCGACCCGTGGTCCGCCGGTACGAATGGCCCCGCACGGCACACCCCGACACACCCCCTCCTCATATGATCGGAGCGACATGCGCCATGCTTGGTGATGCAGAACACTGAACGGAACTTGCGCCGGACGGCCCACCCGCCGTACGGCCGAGAAGGAGGAAGCACGTGGACGACGTTCTGCGGCGCGCCGCACTCTTCGCGGCACTCGACGACGAACAGGCCGGCGAGCTGCGCGCTTCCATGACCGAGGTCACCCTCGCCCGTGGGGAGTCGCTGTTCCACGAGGGCGACCCGGGCGACCGGCTGTACGTCGTGGCGGAGGGCAAGGTCAAGCTGCACCGCGCCTCCCCGGACGGCCGCGAGAACATGCTCGCCGTGCTCGGCCCCAGCGAGATGATCGGCGAGCTGTCGCTGTTCGACCCGGGCCCGCGCACCGCGACCGCCAGCGCGCTGACCGAGGTCAAGCTGCTGGGCCTCGGCCACGGCGACCTCCAGCCCTGGCTGCACGCCCGCCCCGAGGTCTCCATCGCGCTGCTGCGGGCCATCGCCCGCCGCCTGCGCCGCACCAACGACGTGATGTCCGACCTGGTCTTCTCCGACGTGCCCGGCCGCGTCGCCAAGGCCCTGCTGGACCTCTCCCGCCGGTTCGGCGTGCAGTCCGAGGAGGGCATCCACGTCGCCCACGACCTCACCCAGGAGGAGCTGGCCCAGCTGGTCGGCGCCTCCCGCGAGACGGTCAACAAGGCGCTCGCCGACTTCGCCGGCCGCGGCTGGCTGAAGCTGGAGGCCCGCGCGGTGGTCCTGCTGGACGTCGAGCGGCTGTCGCGCCGCTCGCGCTGACACCAGCGAACCCGTGAACGCGGAAGGGCCCGTCCGATCCGGACGGGCC